>JAUVAS010000030.1 GCA_030591585.1 Flavobacterium sp.
ATTAATTCCTATTTCAATGATGCGGAGAGACAGGGATTCGAACCCTGGGTACCCTTTTGGGGTACGCTTATTTAGCAAACAAGTCCTTTCGGCCACTCAGGCACCTCTCCAATTTAAAATAATAAAACCATTTTAAATTGTGTCTTGTAAACTAAGTTTCCCTCGTACTACAAGCGGGTGCAAATTTAATCCAACATTTATTATAACACAAACAAAATATCACCTTTTTTTGATTAATTTTTAGTCCGTTTATTCTCAGACTTTTGAGCAGACAAGTATAACTTTATCACTGTTCTCTAAAATCGTGAAAAATAAATAATCGTTACCTCCATCTTTAATTTTTAACTTTTTCCTTAATTGAGCAACAGTTTCCGGAAAATTACGGGTGGTAATATTAGCTTTGTCTAGGGTTAATTTTTTAATTTCCTTTTTATGATAAGTAATTGTTTTATGAATTATAAATCTTCTTCCCGGAAAAGGTATTAATTTATTATTCGTATATAAATGAGTGTGTTTATGAAGCTTTGATACGTTATACTCTTCAGCTAATAATTCAAACGCCCCGCTTTTCATAATAGCCGCGTTGGGCTCATAAAGATATTTTTTGGGTAAAGAATAAGAGAGAGAAGGTTTTTGACTCCATTTAAAATTAAATAATTCGGTTTTATTTTTATTAAAATTGATTGTTTTAATTTTTGGGAGATCATTAAATCCTAACTCTATAAGCCAAAGCAATTCTTTTACTTCATTATTAATAGCCACAATATGAATTTCTTTAACATTCTGCAATTCATTTAAACCAACAGTAATATCAAGCATTGGAGACGATTTAATAAGAAGCTGCTGGCAATGCTCTAATAAGAAGTTTAAATTTTCTGGAACATTAGGTTCGCAATCTTCTAAAAAGAAAACTTTGCCTTTAGTATCATTTCTCCTAGAAGGATCCACATAAATGACATCATAATTTGTTTTTACTATTTGTTGAAGTCCGTCACCAATAAGGCATTCAATATTTTCTTTTTCAAAAATTTTAAAATTATATTTCGCTATTTCTGAAAGCGATTCGTTCTGCTCAAAATGATGTACCGTTTTAAAACTTTCTGAAAAATATAGAGAATCTACACCAAAACCTCCAGTAATATCTGCCAGAGATTTTCCCTTTACTATTGATGCTTTATATTTTGCAGTAATTACGGAAGAAGTTTGTTCTAAATTTAATTTAGGAGGGTAATAAATATTTACTGTATAGAACCAAGAGGGAAGCTTCTTTTCAATTTTTCTACGACTTTCAATTTGTTGTATTAGTTCTTTAGTAGATACTTCTAAAAATGGACTACCAGTAAACGCGAGTTTAGAAATATCTTCAGAATAATTTTGTATAAACTCCTGAACTTCTTTAGATAAAATATGGTTATTTAAATAAATACTATAAGTTTTTTGTGAGTTGTTGTACTATTTTGTTTTCAGATAAAAACTCTTTTAAAATTACTTTAATTGAAGTGTACGCAGGAATCGCTATAATCAACCCTACTACGCCAAATAACAATCCTGCAATAGATATTACTAAAAATATTTCTAAAGGATGAGACTTCACGCTCTTAGAAAATATGATAGGTTGGCTGAAAAAATTATCAATTAATTGCCCAATTAAAAACCCAATTAAAACATAAATAGTTTTAGGTAATATTACCGTTTGAAAATCATAGCCAATAAAATTAGTCATTGTTAAAAACATCATTAAAAGGCCACCAATCATTGGACCTACATAAGGAATTAGATTTAGCAAAGCACATAAAAATGCAATTACAATAGCATTATTTACTCCAAAAATTAATAATACAATAGTGTAGATTATAAATAGAATTAATATTTGAAAAATAAGCCCCACAAAATATCTAGATAATAAATCTTTAATTTTATGCATTGACCTTTTTGAACCTTCTTCTTTACCAACTGGAACAAAAGCTAAGATGGATTGTTCTAATAATTTACTATCTTTTAATAAGAAAAATGAAATAAATATTATTGAGAACAAGGCAATACTAAAGCTTCCTAAACCACTCACTGCAGAGTTAAGGAAATTAGGGATAATAGAAAAATCAATTTTAGAGAACAGGTTAGACTCAGTGAAGTTTTGATTTATATCAATGTTTTTATTAGTAAAATAGTTAATTACTTTGTTATTTAAGCTTTGAAAGGTTTGTTGTAACTCTTCAATATTTAGTAACGATAAATTATGCCCTTGTTCTACTATTAAAGGAATAAACAAACCAATTAAGCTAAAAAATAGCCCCATTAAAAAAACGATTGTAACAACCACAGCCAATGTGTTTTTAAACTTCAATCGATTTTTTAAAAAACGCACAATTGGCAACCCTATCAACGAGATTACAGCCGAAATCACCACGTAGACAATCACCGATTGTATTTGGTAAATGAAATATATAAATAGTAAAACACCAATAATTGTTGCTATTGATTTTAAAATTCCGTTGGATAGATCTTTTGAATTCATTTAGTAAATATATAACTTATTTATGATAGAATGGAGTGCAATAGAAGTCGCTTGCACCACATTCATACTGCTATTTTCCCCATACATTTCTATATGGGTAGTCTTTTCTACCAGTTGCAAAACCTTTTCTGAAACTCCTTGTTGTTCATTTCCAATTATTAAAGCAATTTTTTGATCTTTTTCTAGGAAAAGTTTCTCTAATGAAATACTACTATCTGTAATTTCAAGTGCAACCGTTGTAAAATCATTTTTATTAAGTTCTACAATGGTTTCAATAATGTCTGAAGAGTTTGAATAAGCAACTCTGTTTTGAGTACTTCTTGCTGTTTTCTGAAGTCTAGGAGATTTAATATTTAGGTCTGAATTACAAAATATTATTTCTGAAACCCCAAAAGCATCACAAATTCTAAATAAAGAACCTATGTTTGAAGGACTTTCTACTCCATCACATACAAGCATGATAGGAAATTTTTTACTTAAAAAAGAGGAAGTTTTATGAGTATGCTGAATTGCCATTAATTTTCAAAAGCATAATTAATAATATTAGCTCCCATACGTAATGCCTTTAGCCTAACCGATTGGGGGTCGTTATGTATTTCAGGATTTTCCCAGCCATCACCCAAATCGCTTTCAAAAGTATACAGTAAAACTAATCGCCCTTGGTGAAAGATTCCGAATGCTTGAGGCCGCGAATTATCATGCTCGTGAATTTTTGGCAACCCTTGCGGAAATGAAAATGGTTCCTTAAAAATAGGATGACTGTTTGGTAGCTCAACTAATTCTTTATTCGGAAATATTTTAATCAATTCTTTTCGTAAATATTGATCCATTCCGTAGTTATCATCTATATGCAGAAACCCTCCGCTTAACATATAATCTCTTAGATTTTTAGCTTCTTCTTGAGTAAAAAAAACATTACCATGCCCTGTCATATGTACAAATGGGTAATCAAATAAATCTACATTGTTAGGTTTTACAACTTGAGGCTTTGGGTTAATTTTAGTGTTTATAGATTCATTGCAAAACTGAATTAAATTAGGTAAAGCGGTAGGATTAGCATACCAATCTCCACCACCACCATATTGTAATACTGCAATTTCTTGCGCAGAAGTTTCCGAAATAATTAATATAAAAAATAAAAGTAATAGTTTTTTAATCATAGAATTCAAAAGTACAATTCTTTTTAAAGCCTTGCATTATATTTCGTTTACAAAAGCAATACTATGACAGGCTATAATCGCTGCAGTTTCAGTACGTAATCTACTTTCCCCTAAACTTACCGGAATAAATCCAGATGCTTGAGCTAAATCTATTTCATTTGGAGAAAAATCTCCTTCGGGTCCAATGAGAATAGTAGTAGATTGTTTAGACTTTATAATGCCTTTTAACGATAGTTTTTTAGTTTCTTCACAATGAGCAATTAATTTTTGACTTTTATTTGAATCTTGCATTTTTAAAAATTCTTTTAAAGTTATAGCTGGATTCAAAATAGGTAGATATGCTTTTAACGACTGTTTCATGGCGCTTCGAATTTTCTTATCAAAACGTTCCTGTTTAATAACTTTACGTTCGCTATGGTCACAAATAATTGGAGTGATTTCAGAAACACCTATTTCTGTAGCTTTCTCTAAAAACCATTCATACCGATCATTTAATTTTGTTGGCGCAACAGCGAGATGCAGATAATAGGGTAGAGGTGTCTGTTTTTCTAGAGTAATAACTTTTGCTACACATTGTTTTGGACTTGTAAAAGTTAATTCTACTTTAAAGAAAAACCCTTTTCCGTTAGTAAGATTTAAAGTGTCACCTTCTTTTTTACGAAGTACTTTAGAAATATGCCTGCTTTCTTCCTTATCAAATATAATGTCTTTGGAAGCTTCGGTAATTTCTGGGTTATAAAATAGTTGCATAATTTTAAAACTTCATTCTAGCTTTTGCTACCACATCATTTTTAGCAAATAGTTGTTGTTGATATTTTAGTTCTCCAACGATAGCAATCATTGCAGCGTTGTCTGTACAATATTCCAACTTAGGAATATGCACTTTCCAACCTAAATTCTTTTCAGCGACTAATAAAGCATTTCTTATTCCAGAATTTGCTGAAACTCCGCCACCAATTGCTACTTCATTTATTCCTGTTTCTTTTACTGCATTTTTTAGCTTATCCATTAAATAATCAACGATAGTAAATTGCAAACTTGCACAAATATCATTTAGATTTTCTTTTATAAAAGTTGGGTTGTCTTTCGTATTTCTTTCCACAAAATATAACACTGCGGTTTTTAATCCACTAAAACTAAAATCTAAAGGTTTTACTTTCGGCTTAGGAAATTTAAATGCTTTTGGGTTTCCTAGTTGGGCATATTTATCGATTAAAGGACCTCCAGGATAGGGAAGTCCTAATAATTTTGCGCTTTTATCAAATGCTTCTCCTACAGCATCATCTAACGTTTGTCCAATAACTTCCATTTCAAAAAAACTTGTGACTTTTACAATTTGTGTATGACCGCCACTAATTGTCAAAGCTAAAAAAGGAAAATTAGGGGTGGATTGTTCTTCAGCTTTAATAAAATGAGCCAAAATATGCGCTTGCATATGGTTGACATCTATTAATGGAATCTCCAATCCCATGGCCAAAGACTTTGAAAATGAGGTACCTACTAATAAAGAGCCCATCAATCCAGGACCTCGAGTAAAAGCTATGGCATTTAGCTGTTTTTTGTCGATATTTGCCTTGCGAAGCGCAAGTTGTACTACAGGTACAATATTTTGTTGATGTGCACGAGAAGCTAGTTCAGGTACAACACCTCCGTATTGTTTATGAATTTCTTGAGTGGCAACAACATTAGAAAGCACCACACCGTTGTGTATTACTGCAGCAGCTGTATCATCGCAAGAAGATTCGATACCTAAAATATATGTGTTTTTTGGTGTCAATGTAAAATGGGCATATTTATTGGTTGTAAAAATAAAACATTAAGGTCGTATCAAAAAACTAAAAAAAATAATAAAAAGAATACTCACAATAATGTTGCTTCTTGTGGTGCTTGTTATTATTACATTGTCTATTCCTGCTGTACAAACCCTAATTGCTAATAAAGTAACTACAAAAGTTAATGAAGAATTTGGAACAGAAATACATATTCATCGCTTAGGCCTCAATTGGAAAGGAGAAGTTGACATAAGAGAGGTATATATTGCAGACCATCACAATGACACTTTGATTTATGCAAAAGCACTTCAAACTAATATTTTAAGTATTAAAAACTTAATCGATGGAGATTTAAATTTTGGACATATAAAACTTATACAGGCAAAATTTTATTATAAAATTTATAAAGGAGAAAATAATGATAATATTAGTGTCTTTGCTGATAAATTTAATTCTGATTTGCCTAGTAAAAACATCAAACTATTTGAACTGATTGCCAATAATATTGAATTAACAGATGGTAAAGTAAAAATTATAGATGAAAATTTAGAAATTCCTGAAATCTTTAATTTAACAGACCTTAATATCAAATCAAAAAATCTGAAAATTTTAGGACCTAATGTTTCAACAGATATAAAGTCATTATCCTTAAAAGCTAAAAGGGGGTTTGAAATAAGAAATTTAACTTCAGATTTTAGCTATACATTAGAATCTCTCAAACTTTTAAAATTAAATTTAATAACTAAAGAATCTACCATTAATGGTGATATAATATTAAACTATAAGCAGGAAAATGGGATGTCAGATTTCTCAAATAATGTTACTATTAATGCACAATTAGAAGACTCTCACGTTTCAACAAATTTACTTAATAGTTTTTATAGTGAATTTAGAAACAATACAAGTATCGATATTGATGGTAAGTTTAATGGAACTTTAAACGACTTTACATTTAATAAAGCTCACATTAGAACCAATGGAATTAGCCTTACAGGAGATTTCGGTTTTAAGGATTTATTAAAAAAAGGTGAAGATTTTACCATACAATTAAAAGAGCACACTTTTAATATAAACACAAATGTTTTAAGAATATTTATGCCAAAAATTATTGGCAATGTTTTACCTAAAGAAGTAAGTGCGTTAGGGATCTTAAAATTTAAAGGGAATACCACGATTACTTCAAACACATTAACCACTAATAGCACTTTAAGTAGTACGCTAGGTTATGCAAAAACAGATATAAAAATAAAAAATATAAATGATCCTGAAAAAGCTTCCTATGTAGGAGATATTCTTCTTACAAATTTTAATCTTGGAAAACTTGCAAAATCTGAAACCCTTGAGACAATTACTACAGATGTCCACATAGAAGGAATAGGATTTACTCAAAAATCATTAAATACTAAGGTTACTGGAACAATAACTTCATTTATCTTTGAAAACTACGACTATCAAAACATCACTTTATCAGGAAACCTAAAATACCCTGTATTTGATGGAGAACTAATTATTGATGATCCAAACATAAAAATGGATTTTAAAGGCTTGGTAGATGTTTCTAAAGAACTAAATAGGTTTGATTTTAATGCTGTTATAGACTTTGCTGAATTAAATCAATTAAATTTAGTACAACGAGATAGTATTTCGGTTTTCGCTGGAAAAATTATAATGAAGATGTCTGGAAATAATCTAGACAACACTCAAGGAGCTATTTCTTTTAAAGAAACTTTTTATCAAAATGAGAATAATGATTATTATTTTGATGATTTCAATATAACAACTCAAAAGGAAGGTTTAAAAAGAGATATCAATATAAATTCTCCAGATATAATTACTGGAAGTATTTCAGGAGAGTTTTTGATTAAAGATATTCCTGCCCTTTTTAAAAACGGAATTGGGAGTAACTATACCAATTATATCCCTGATGAAGTAACTTCTAATCAATATATTGACTATAATTTTAAAATTCATAATAAAATTATTGACCTATTTATTCCAGAAATAAAATTTGGAGATAATACTAGAATTAAAGGTTCTGTTTATTCTGACGATACGAAGTTTAAACTTAATTTTAAATCTCCAGAAATATTAGTGTATAATAATTATTTAGGAAAAGTAAACCTGCAAGTGGATAATAACAACCCTCTTTTTAATACTTACATTTCAATTGACTCATTATATAACGGAGTTTATAACTTAAAAAATGTTAATTTAATTAATAAAACATTAAACGATACATTGCATATTCAATCTACATTTAGCGGTGGAAAAGGAAAAAAAGATTTATTTGACCTTGCGCTATATCATACGATAAATACTGATGGGAATTCGGTTATTGGACTTAAAAAATCTTCAATTACTTATAAAGAAAATGTTTGGTATTTAAATGAAAAAAATAATCAGTCAAATAAAATTGTATTTGATAATGAATTTAAAAAAATAAAATTTGATTCTATTGTGTTAAGTCATAATAATGAATATATCCAATTTGCAGGCTCTGTAAATGATAGTACACATAAAAACTTAAAAGTTCAATTTAAAGATGTAAATATTGGTAATATTACTCCTCAAATAGATAGCCTACTCCTTAAAGGGAATATAAATGGCGAATTAAGTGTAGTGCAAAAAGATGGCGAGTACTTTCCAGATTCAACAATAAATATTGATAATATTTCTATAAACGATGTAACTTATGGAGATTTAGATTTGGTGTTAAAAGGGAATAATAACCTGACTTTTTATAACATAATCGCTCGTTTAACACATGAAAACATTAAATCAATAGATGCTGTAGGAAATATTGATGTGTCCCCAGAAGCACCAATAATTCAATTAAATGTAGAGCTTAATGATTTAAATCTAATGGCGATAAGCCCTTTTGGAGGTGGAGTTATTTCAAATATAAGAGGTCTTATCTCAGGCAGTGCACAAATTACAGGCAAATTAAAATCTCCAGATATATTAGGAAATTTTGTTCTTAAAAATAGTGGGCTTAGAGTTCCCTATTTAAATGTAGACTTTAATCTAGATGATAGGACAAATTTAATTGCAACAAAAGATAAAATTGAAATTTTAACTACCCAAATAACAGACACTAAACACAATACTACAGGGGTGCTTTCAGGTAACGCAACCCATACAAACTTTGAAAAATGGAAACTCGATCTTCATATAACTACAGACAATTTAGTGGTGTTAGATACAAAACTTGAAGAAGACAAACTTTTTTATGGTACGGCTTATATAAGTGGAAAAGCTGATATCACTGGTCCAATTAACGAATTAGTAATAAATGTTGTTGCCGCCACAGAAAAAAACACAAACTTTATTATTCCTTTAAGTGACACAGAATCTATAGGTAATGATTCTTTTATTAAGTTTCTTTCACCTAAAGAAAAAGAAGCTAGATTACGAGGGGAAAAAATAATTTCTGAAGATTTAAAAGGATTAACTCTAAATTTTGAATTAGATATTAACAGAAATGCTGAATTAGAAATTGTAATTGATCAAGAAACAAAATCTGCAATTAGAGGTAGAGGAGCAGGCACACTACTTTTAGAGATTAATACTTTAGGAAAATTTAATATGTGGGGAGATTTTATAGTTTATGAAGGGTTTTACGATTTTAGGTATGGGAAAATTATTAAAAAAGAAATTGAAGTAGAACGTGACGGAACTATAACCTGGGATGGTGTGCCAGATAAAGCGGTGTTAAATTTAAGAGCAATATATAAAACAAAAGCAAACCCTTCAGCATTGCTTGATGACCCAACTATTAATAGAAAAATTCCAGTAGAAGTTTATATTGACTTGAGAGAAGATATAAGTCAACCTGAACTAACATTTGATATTGATTTTCCCGAAGTTAGCTCAACAGTAAAAAGTGAATTAGAATACAAACTCCAAACTCCTGAGGAAAGAGAAAAACAAGCATTATTTTTAATAACAACAGATTCGTTTATAAGTGATGCTGCAGGTCAAAGTGCATTATCTGGCACACTTACAGGAGGTATAAATGCACTACTTGCTGAAATGCTATCAGACGAAGATGCATTAATTAATATCGCACCTTATTACGATATAGGAATTGATACAATAGAGTTAGAAACCAATGATGAAATTGGAGTGCAATTTTCAAGCCAACTGAGTGAACGAATCATTGTAAATGGAAAAGTAGGGATTCCTGTTGGAGGGATCAATGATTCTAGAGTTGCTGGAGATGTAGAAGTAGAATGGTTAGTTAATGAAGACGGAACTTTAAGAATGAAATTTTTTAATAGACAAGCAAAACTTCAATTTATAGGAGAAGATCAAACTTTTGAGCAAGGAGCAGGAATCTCCTATTCAGTAGATTTTGATACATTTAAAGAACTCGTTAAAAAAATATTTGGTACTGACATTGAATTAGAATCAGATGATAATGAAATTATTCCAGATGATAATACTGCACCCGTTCTATTTAATAATGAAAGAGAAAACTAACCTCTAGAACGCTGCTATAACAGAGATTTCAACATTTACATCTTTAGGGAGATTTGCAACCTCTACAGTTTCACGAGCGGGTGCTGTTGCTTCGTTAAAATAAGTTGCATAAACATCATTAATCGCAGCAAAATCATTCATATCAGAAATAAAAATAGATGTCTTTATAACGTTTTCAAATGTCATTCCCGCTTCTTTTAATACTGCTTTTAAATTTTCCATTACAGTTTTAGTTTCAATTATAATGTTTTCAGTATTTAAATCACCCGTTTTAGGATCAATAGCAATTTGTCCAGAAGTATATAACATATTTCCATTTAATATCGCTTGGCTGTAAGGTCCTATAGGAGCAGGGGCATTTTTAGTATTTATTATTTTTTTCATATTTATTACTCGAGAAAGCGGGTAACTTTTAATTAAACTATTTAATTATAATCTCTTATCTGGTTCTCTTCGTTTTTCATATTTAATATCACTCAACATAGAAGATTTTATACCTATAAACATATACCAAGAGGTATGTGTACTTCCAATTGGAGTCCAATTAAAAGACAATCTCCAACTCTCTAAATCTCTTTGAAATCTAAATTGTGTCAAAGTAATTCCATTATTTTTAAAATCATAGCCCGACGAAACACCAACTTTCCACCTTGGAGCAAACTCTACATTAGAACTAAACATTAGCGATTGAGAAGATATTTCGTCTTGTCTTTGAGTATTTATATATGTTATGGTATAAGCAAGTCTCATGTCCCAAGGAATTGAAAAGCGATACCATTCAAAATCGTTTTTAGCTTGCGAATCTTCATTCTCGTATTTGCTCCTATCGTTTATAGGTGTTGAATCGCCAAACAAATCATCTGGCCTTCCTCCATTTTTAAAGGTATCGCTATCAAAATCGTCTTCGTCGTTGCGCTCATCAACAAAATCTTTACTTGAAAATGAATAATTGATGCTAATATTTGCATTTGTTAATCTAAATAAACTTCCCCCGTTATTAATATTGAATTCATCAATACGTCTGTTATTATTGCTAAGGGCATAAGGGTCTAAAACACCATTAAAATTAAAGTCAAGTTTCTTTACAATTGGTATACTTCCTGTAAACCGTAATGGACTCCAATTTAAAGAATCGCCAACGATATTATAAGCAGTAGAAAAGTTTAAATTATTTAGTAAAATTATTTTTTTAGGATCTGTTGCTGTGGTGTCTCTATCCCTAATCTTTGCTTCAAAAGTATTACTCATTGAAATTCCGACACTACTAGACCTAACTCTTCCTGGAGCACCATATAAAGAACTTTCAAACCTTGAATAATAAACAGGATCCTCTCTATCCGGATCTTCATAACTGTCATAATATTGGTCAAATGAAGGATTTATATTATAGCTTATCGAGGGTCTAAATACATGCCTTAGCGCTTGAAATTTTTTATCCTTTCCAAAGTTGAACATTCCATAAATAGTGGTTCCTAAACTTGTTGAGAAATTATAAGTTCGGTAACTATCAAATCCATTTACAGTATCTTGTACAACCCTTCCTTCACCTTCATTAAAACCATCATCATATTCTTTTTCTATTGTTTTAAAAACCCAAGTTTCTTTATAGGTTGACCCCATAGAAGCACTTAAGTATTTTAAAATTTTAAAATTAGTACTGATAGGTATACTATGTTGAGCTCCATATTGTGCACCCTCAAACATTTCAGATTTAAAAAACAAGGAGTCTGTAGTTATAATTCTATTTTCTGCAGACAAATTATATTGCAAATTTATATTTTCTAATATTCCCTTTTTAGTGCCCATTTTAGGTGCGAAAGGAAACATCCTTGAAACACTAGCATTAAGATTAGGCAAAGACATATTAATTTCTTTCGTATTTGTATTTTGAGAATGGGTTCCAGCGACTGTTAAATTTACCTGAGGCTCACCTTCAAATGTTTTTGAATATGAAATGGAAGAGCTTAATGTATTAATTAAAGAACTGGCATTATTGGTTTGATTAATAGATTGACTAAAATATTCACTACTTCCAAGGTTTACAGATGCAGAAAATCTTGAACTTGGACTAGATTTAGAGTCTTGGCTATGGTTCCAACGAATATTATATACAGAACTTTCACTAAAATCTGGGAAACCCCGTTCACTATTTAAAAGTTTTTCAAATCGTAAGCTCAAATTACCCGTAAATTTATAGCGAACCTTATAAGCCGTCTCTGCACGTATTGCGTAGCTTCCATTGGTGTAGTAATCTCCTAGTATTGTTAAGTCTAAGTAATCATTAACAGCAAAATAATACCCTCCATTTTGAAAGAAAAACCCTCGATTTCTATTATCACCAAAACTAGGGATAATAAATCCAGATGCGCGATCTTTTGTAAGCGGAAAAAATGCAAATGGTAATCCTAAGGGAAGCGGAACATCTGCAATGTACATATTGGTAAATCCAGTAACAATTTTTTTCTGAGGAACTACTTTAGCACGCCTGGTGTAAAAATAATATTCAGGATTGTCAATATCCTTTGAAGTTGTAAACTTTATATTCTTTAAAAAATAAACCGAATCATTTACTTTTTTGGTCACTTCGGCTATATATTTAAGATCATCTTGTCCAGATCTTGAATTATAAATAACAGCCTTTTTAGTATCCATATTAAACCGAATAGAATCGGGAATCACCTCATTGTTAGCTTGTGTAAATATGGGTTTTTGAGAATAAACATCGGCACTATCAATTCCTTTAGCGTATATTTCATTTGTATTATAGTCTAAAATAATATAGCCCGCTTCAATTCGCATATCTTCATAAGTAATATAGGCTTTATTGTAAAGGTATACCTTGTTTTTTAATTTATCCAAATACACATAATCTTCTCCATAATAATCAATTACACTTGTTAAAAGTTCTTTCTTTGGCTTTATGGTATCCGTTTTAACAGTGTCGGTTACTGCTTCCTTTATTTCAGAAATAATAGGATTTACAGCTACCGTTAAAGAGTCTTGTTTTTCTTTCGCCAGAATTTCCACATCATTTTTAGTAGGAATATCTTGAGAATGCAAGACTGTACCACCTAGTAGTAGAATAGTTACTAATAAAAATTGCCTGAATGTATGCAACGCTACGATACTATTTTTTTGTAAATTTGGCTTAATATTGTCTTGCTACCTTATTAGGCAGTAAAATTCAAAATTAAGCATATTTTTTGTGCTATAAATTTTAATTGCAATAATTTAATACTAGTACTATAAACAACACGTTATTACTTACATGAAAACAAAAACTGCCTCAATAGTATTGCTTTTAACAGTTGTTTTTATTTTTTCGTCTTTTTTAAATCACAAAAACGATACCACTAAACCGTTTATTGTTGTTTTGGATGCTGGTCATGGAGGACACGATCCAGGAAATACTGGCAACGGATATAAAGAAAAAGAGATTGCACTTAGTGTAATATTAAAAATTGGTAAAATACTAGAAAAGCAACCTAATTTTAAAGTTATATATACTAGGAAAACAGATATTTTTTTAGAACTTGAAGCTCGTGCATTAATTGCCAATAAGGCAGATGCTGATGTATTTGTCTCTGTACATTGTAATTCCTTTTACACACAGGCTTATGGAGCTGAAACATACGTGATGGGGCTAAATAAGACTAAACAAAACATGAATATTGCTAAAAAAGAAAATGAAGTGATTTTTCTTGAAGAAAATTATGAAGAAAATTATGCTGGCTTTGATCCAAATTCACCTGAATCTTTAATAGGAATTACAGTTATGCAAGAGGAATATTTAGATCAAAGCATTATGCTTGCTGCTCTAATTCAAAATAATATGGTTAACAATTTAAAACGAAGAGATAGGAGTGTAAAACAAGATGTTTTTTGGGTACTCCATAATACCTATATGCCGAGTGTACTTGTTGAACTTGGTTTTTTAACACATATGAAAGAGGGACCTTATATAAACTCAGAAAAAGGAAGAATTGAAATGGCTAGAGAAATTGCTAATGGTATCATTTCTTATAGAAATAGTATCTCTCTTGCTACAGATGATGCTCAAAACCCTGTAATCACTCAAGAAGAAATTGATAAGGCTATTGACGTCACCGAAGAAAAAATATATAATGACATTGTTTTTAGAGTTCAATTAGCAGCAGTGAGTAAAAAGATAAACACAAAATCTTCCAATTTCAAAGGATTAATCGCCGTGGAAAGAGTAAAAGAAGGGAAACTGAATAAGTATTATTATGGAGAAACTTCAGATTATAATAAAATTCAACTAATGAAGAAATTTGCAAAAGAAAAGGGATACGACTCCTGCTATATTGTAGCTTTTAAAAACGGCAAAAAGTTAAAACTTTCAGAAGTTTTAAATTCTGAAGACAAATAACCTTAAATCATCATTTTATTTTTAAATTTGTTACTAATCAAAATGAACACTAATTGAATTTATCAAAAGAAGTTAAAACCGGAATTCTTGCCATTTCAGCGATATGTCTACTTATTTATGGCTATAGTTTTCTTAAGGGTTCAAGCCTGTTTTCAAAAGAGAGAACATTCTACGTATGCTATGAAAATGTTGCTGGATTAGCATTATCTGCACCAGTTACAATTAACGGCTATGCTATAGGGAAAGTTAAAAAAATAGATTTTGCCAATCAACCCGGAAAATTAGTGGTAACATTTTCTTTGAATAAAGAATTTGATTTTTCTAAAAGTAGTATTATAGAAATTTATAGTACCAGTTTTATTGGCGGAAATGCTTTAGCCATTATACAAGATTTTAGTAAAAAAGATATTGCTCAACCTGGTGATACGCTTCAAGGAAGAATACAAAAAGGGATGCTAGAATCTGTTACAAGTGGATTAAAACCTATGGAAAACCGAATTTACAAAACTCTTTCTGGGCTTGACACGTTGCTGTATAATTTTAATTCAATCCTTAGCGACACCACAAAAACAAATTTAAAAGAAGCCATCGCAAGCCTTAATAAAACAATGGGGTCATTTGAAGGGGCATCTGCAAATCTAGATGCACTGTTAAAAGAGAACAAACCAAAACTTGACAGCACATTTACGTATTTAGAAACAACCACAGGTAATTTAGTGCAATTTACAGACTCATTAGCACAGATAGATATTAAAGGATTGGCTAGTAGCTTAGAAGGAACTTTGAATAATTTCCATTCAATTTTAGAAAAAATAGATAATGGAGAAGGCAGTATTGGGAAGCTTATTAATAATGAAGAATTATACAATAATTTAGAAGGTGCTTCTAAAGAACTAGAAGAATTACTTCAAGATTTTAAATTAAATCCAGAACGGTATGTAAAAGTTTCTGTCTTCGGAAAGAAAACAAAATCTTACGAATCTCCCAAAGAGGATAATAACTAGCCTATGCAATACATTCCCAATATTATTTTTTTAGTACTACTAATTATAGGATTTGGCTATTTTATAAAGAATAGTAAAAAAATCATCAGAAATATTCAACTAGGACATAAAGTTGATGTTTCAGATCATAAAAAAGAAAGATGGAACAATGTAATCCGCATTGCATTAGGACAATCTAAAATGGTGGTAAAACCCGTTTCAGGATTGCTTCATATTATTGTGTATGCAGGCTTTATTATTATCAATATAGAAGTGTTAGAAATTATAATTGATGGGCTTTTTGCTACACATCGTATATTTTCGTTTGCAGGTAGTATTTATGGGTTTTTAATAAGTTCTTTTGAGATTTTAGCACTACTAGTATTGGTTTCCGTTTGCATATTTTGGATACGAAGAATGGTAATACGTATTCCTCGTTTCTGGAACAAGGAAATGACCAAATGGCCTAAAAATGATGCCTTAAACATTCTATATTTCGAAATGGTATTAATGTCATTATTCTTAATTATGAATGCAACAGATGTGCATTTTCAGGAAATGAATTCAGGAAATATAATTAGTCAATTTCTGGCTCCTTTGTTTTCTGGTTTCGATGAAGGGGTGCTTCATCTCATAGAGCGATCAGCTTGGTGGATACATATCATAGGAATCTTAATATTCTTAAACTACTTATATTTTTCAAAACATTTACACATCCTATTAGCTTTTCCAAATGTGTACTACGGAAGCGTAACTCCAAAAGGACAATTCAAAAACTTAGCATCTGTTACCAAAGAGGTGAAATTAATGATGGATCCAAATGCTGACCCATTTGCTGCCCCACCTGAAGGAGCAGAAGAACCAGCAAAATTTGGAGCGAGCGATGTAATGGATTTAAGTCAGACACAATTACTTAACGCCTATACCTGTACAGAATGTGGACGTTGTACTAGTGAATGTCCTGCCAATAAAACGGGTAAAAAATTATCACCACGTGCAATTATGATGGCAACTCGTGATAGACTAGAAGAAGTAGGGAAAAACATAGATAAAAACGGAGAATTTAAACCCGACGGCAAACAGTTATTAGGAGATTATATTAGCAATGAAGAATTATGGGCTTGTACCACCTGTAATGCCTGTACAGAAGCTTGTCCTGTGAGTATTGACCCATTATCAATTATTATGGATATGAGACAATACCTTGTTATGGAACAATCTGCAGCACCCTCAGAATTAAACATATCACTAACTAATATAGAAAATAACGGAGCTCCATGGCCGTTCAACCAAATGGATAGATTAAACTGGAAAGATGAATAAATTCCTGCCTACGCAGGAATTAAAACTGGAAAGATGACTAATAGAAAAAGAGAAGATATAGAAAAATTATTGCACGATAAGGTAGAAGCAGGTGAGCATATTAGTCCTATTCTACCAGACGGAATAAAGAACTACTTAATAGATATTGACGGAACCATTTGTGATGATATTCCAAATGAAGAACCTGAGCGTATGCTTACTGCGGAAGTGTATCCAGATGCTCTAGAAATGCTAAATAAATGGTATAACGATGGTCATATTATTTGTTTTTTTACTTCACGTACCGAAACTCATAGAGAATACACAGAGATTTGGTTAAAAAAACACGGATTTAAATATCACTCACTTCTAATGGGAAAACCACGTGGAGGAAACTACCATTGGGTAGATAATCATTTAGTGAAAGCAACTCAGTATAAAGGAAAATTCACAGATTTAGTAGATAAAAAAATAACTATACAGGTTTTTAAGGATTAATTTATGAGCGAAACACTTAAAGTGCCTACAATGGCCGAATTTATGGCACAAGGCAAACAACCCGAAGTATTGTTTTGGGTAGGTTGTGCTGGAAGTTTTGATGACAGAGCCAAGAAAATAACAAAAGCATTTGTCAAAATACTTAATAAAGCAGAAATTGATTTTGCTGTTTTAGGAACCGAAGAAAGCTGTACAGGTGATCCTGCAAAACGTGCTGGAAATGAGTTTCTTTTCCAGATGCAAGCAATGATGAATATTCAAGTGTTAGACGGATATGAAATAAAAAAAATAGTAACCACTTGCCCTCATTGTTTTAATACCCTAAAAAATGAGTATCCTAATTTAGGCGGAAATTATGAAGTAATGCACCACACACAGTTTTTAAATGCATTACTTTCTGAAGGAAGATTAAAAGTAGAAGGTGGAAAATATAAAGGAAAGCGAATTACTTTCCACGACCCTTGCTATTTAGGAAGAGCCAATAACGAATATGAAGCTCCTAGAGAGTTACTTCGAAAACTGGAGGTGGAACTTATCGAAATGAATAGTTGTAAATCTAAAGGATTATGTTGTGGAGCAGGAGGAGCACAGATGTTTAAAGATGCAGAACCTGGTGATAAAGAGATCTTTGTTGAACGTACTGAAGAAGCCATCGAAGTAAAACCGTCTATCATTGCAGCAGGATGCCCTTTTTGTAATACAATGCTAACAGACGGTGTAAAAGTAAAAGAAAAGGAAAACGATATTGAAGTTTTGGATATTGCCGAAATGATTGCTAATGCAGAAGATTTATAAAAATGATAAAAGATTTTAAAGAATTACCTGAGAACTCTAGAATATGGGTTTATCAATCTAATAGAAAATTAAGCGATAACGAGGTTGAAGAGATTTCAGCTAAAACGGAAGCTTTTTTAGAACAATGGACTGCCCACGGAAAAGACCTAGATGCTGGGTTTGAAATAAAATACAATCGTTTTATTGTTCTTGGTCTAAATCAAGAGAATGCTTCTGCTTCTGGCTGTAGCATAGATGCATCTGTATATTTCATTCAATCTTTAGAAAAAGAATACGGTCTTGATTTATTAGATAAAATGAATGTCACCTTTTATAACGGAGAATTTATAGCACATAAAACTTTAACCGATTTTAAGAAAATGGCCAAGGCGCGTTCGGTTTCAAAAAATACAATCGTATTTAATAATCTAGTGATTACAAAAGAAGATTATCTAGAAAACTGGGAAGTCCCAGCAAAAGATAGTTGGCATAGTAGGTTTTTAGCATAGTTATTGCCATATCAAATTGATTTATAAAAGAGTCTGAAAGAAATGAAATTATTTTTTCTTTAGATAAAGAAGAAAAATTAAACATAGCATTAGTTAAGGTTCGTTTTTATGATGATATATAAAGGAAAAAGAAACTATTTATTGGACTATTTTGTATATCATTTTGGTATTACTTTTTGAACTATGAAAAAACTGATTGCAACCTCACTTATCTTTTTTATTTCTTTTACTGTTTTTTCGCAGCAAATCAATCCATTATTAGTTAAAAACGATTTAGAAAATCAACAAAAATGGGTAGATAGCATTTATAGTAGTATGACACTGCAAGAAAAAATTGGCCAGCTTTTTATGGTCGATGTTTTTTCAAGTGATCCACAATCTAAAATTGATAAAGTAGATTCTTTAATAATCAATCAATATATTGGTGGCATCATTTTTTCTAAAGGAGGACCAAAGCGTCAAGTAAAAATCAACAATCACTTTCAGGAGATTACAAAAACACCACTAATAATGGCAATGGATGCAGAGTGGGGCTTAGCGATGCGTCTAGACTCTACTTTTGCATATCCTTGGAATATGACTTTGGGGGCTATTTCAGACAATCAGCTCATAAAAAAAATTGGAAAACGTATTGGAGAACATACCAAGCGTATGGGAATGCATATTAATTTTGCACCTGTGGTAGATATCAATACCAATCCTAATAATCCTATAATTGGAAATCGGTCATTTGGGGAAGACAAAACCAATGTCACCTACAAATCCTTAGCTTTTATGGAGGGATTGCAAAGCGCAGGAGTACTCGCAAATGCAAAACATTTTCCGGGGCATGGCGATACAGAAAAAGATTCTCATAAAACATTGCCAACCATTTCATTTACAAAAGAGCGAATAGATAGTGTTGAGTTAGAACCTTATAAAAGATTAATACAAGGAGGTTTAAGTAGTGTGATGGTGGCGCATCTTAACGTACCCTCATTAGAGGAAAGGCCAAACTATCCTTCTTCAATTTCTAAAAAAATCGTCACTAATTTGTTAAAAGGGAAGCTTGGCTTTAATGGTTTGGTGTTTACAGATGCTCTAAATATGAAGGGGGCTGCAAATTTTACGGAACCCGGAGAAATAGATTTAGCAGCTTTTTTAGCAGGGAATGATGTATTGTTAATTTCTGAAGACATTCCAAAAGCACATCAATTATTAATTGATAACTATAACACCGGAACTATTACTGAACATCGTTTGGCACATTCAGTTAAAAAAATACTCTTTGCAAAATATAAAGTAGGACTTCAAAATTATAAGCCAGTTGAAACTAATAATTTAATTGAAGACTTAAATGCCCCAATAGATGATGTTCTTTATGAAGAAGCTATCGATAATGCATTGACTGTTTTAAAAAATGAGAATCAAATTCTTCCAATAAAAAAACTTGAAAACACTAAAATCGCCTACGTTAATTTTGGGGATGATTCTGGAGATTTTTTTTTAAAACAGTTGCAAAAGTATACTAAAATCGAATGGATTAAATCTAATACTTTAGATGACTATCATGAACAATTAAAAGGTTTTGATATTGTAATTATTGGTTTCCATAAATCGAATGCGAACCCTTGGAAAGGCTATAAATTTACTGATAAAGAACTTACTTGGATTTATGAAATTGCTAGAAGAAATAAAGTAATTCTCGATGTTTTTGCAATGCCTTATGCTTTGTTAAAGTTGACTATTCCCTTAAATTTTGAAGGTATTATTATGTCGTATCAAAACAGTAAAGTATCTCAAGAAGTTTCTGCACAGCTTATATTTGGAGCAAGAGAAGCTAAAGGTGTTTTACCTGTTTCATTAGGAGAAAATTTTCCTTTAAAGACCACTCACTTTACTCGAAAACTTGATAGACTTCAATATGGGACACCAGAGAGTGTTGGGATCAATTCAGAAAAACTTTTAAAAATAGATTCTTTGGCTAGAGTTGGATTAGAAGGAGATATGATGCCAGGAGCGCAAATTCTAGTCGCTAGAAAAGGAAAAGTAATCTACAAAAAAACCTTTGGCTATCATACACAAGAAAAGAAGATAAAGGTTTCAGAAAATGATATTTATGATGTTGCTTCTTTGACTAAAATTTTAGCAACGCTACCCATGATTATGGAGCTATTTGATAATGGGAAATTGACAATGGATTCAACGCTGTCAGATATGCTTCCAGAATATGCAGGTACCGATAAAGCAAACATCACTTTAAAAAAAGTGCTTTCACACTACGCACGATTAAAATCTTGGATTCCTTTTTACATCAATACTTTAGACTCTTTAAAACAACCAGATAGTAAGTATTATTCCAACATAAAAACAACGAAATATAGTATCCAGGTTGCAAAAGATTTATACATTCGAAAAGACATGACGGATAGTATATACCTTCAGATAAGAGAAAGTGAGTTATATTCTAGATTGAGATATAAATACAGTGATTTGCCTTATTATTTAATGAAAAAATATTTGGAAGAGCACTATAATAATAAATTAGAAAATATTGTTCAGAATAGACTCTACAAATCATTGGGAGCAAATTATACTACTTATTTACCTCTAGAAAAGTTTCCGAAAAAAATGATTCCACCTACTGAAGATGATACTTATTTTAGAATGCAGAAAGTTCAAGGGTATGTTCACGACCAAGGTGCTGCAATGTTGGGTGGAGTTAGTGGACACGCAGGCTTATTTAGTAATGCAAATGACATTGCTAAAATTATGCAAATGTATTTGTGGAAAGGAGTGTATGGAAACAAACGTTACTTAAAACCTGAAACCTTAGATGCCTTTAACACCTGTTATTATTGTGATGACGATGTTAGGAGAGGAGTAGGTTTTGACAAGCCTCAGTTAGATGAAGTAGGACCTACATGTGGTTGTGTTTCAATGTTAAGTTTTGGACATAGCGGATTTACAGGAACGTTTACCTGGGCAGACCCAGAACAAGAAATTGTCTATGTATTTTTGTCTAATAGAACGTATCCAAATGCAGAAAACAGAAAGATTATAAAAAACAATTTACGATCAGATATTCAAGAAGCTATATATGAAGCTATTGAAGATTAAAATAACATCTGATAAATAATTAACTTAAAATTACCCGTTTTCACGGGCGTGTTTATGAAAATCGCCATCGTATGTTACCCAACATTTGGGGGAAGTGGAGTAGTAGCTACCGAATTAGGTATAGCATTAGCAGATCACGGTCATGAGGTGCATTTTATTACCTACAAACAACCTGTTCGATTGCAACTATTACACAGCCATGTGCATTATCATGAAGTTACCGTACCTAATTACCCACTATTTCATTATCAACCTTATGAGTTAGCACTTTCTAGTAAGTTGGTAGATATGGTTAAATTACACGGTATTGACTTACTTCATGTACATTATGCAATTCCTCATGCCTATGCAGGATACATGGCTAAAAAGATGTTAGAGGAAGAAGGAATATTTATTCCTATGGTAACTACATTACACGGTACAGATATAACATTAGTAGGAAATCACCCATTTTATAAACCAGCGGTAACCTTTAGTATTAACAATAGCGATGTGGTAACCTCTGTTTCTGAAAGCTTAAAAGAGGATACCTTACGTCTTTTTGATATTAAAAAGGAAATATATGTAGTTCCTAATTTTATTGATCTTGCAAAATATGACAACCCTTATACTGCATGTCAAAGAGATTTGATTGCACATAAAAATGAAAAAATTATTACACATATTAGTAATTTAAGAAAGGTAAAACGTATTGATAATGTAATTGAAATTTTTAGTAGAATCCTTGAAAAGATGCCTGCGAGGTTAATTATCGTGGGAGAAGGACCAGAGAAAAAGCCATCTAAAAAATTATGTAAAGAACTGGGGGTTTATGATAATGTTTCATTTGTAGGAAACAGTCATGAAGTAGATAAAATACTATGTTTTAGTGACTTATTTTTACTCCCTTCAGAACATGAAAGTTTTGGCCTAGTTGCTCTTGAAGCGATGGCTTGTGGTGTTCCTGTAATTTCTAGTAATGCAGGAGGATTGTCAGAAGTAAATATTCAAGGAATAAGCGGTTACCTTAGCAATATAGGTGATGTAAATGAAATGGCAGAAAACGCTCTAAAAATATTAGAATCACCCGAAGTTCATGCTGAGTTTAGAAAAAATGCAAGAAAAGCAGCAACAAAGTTTGAAACAAAAAATATCGTCCCTCTTTATGAAGAGGTCTATAACAAAGCATTGAAGAGTATTTCGGGAAGAATTTAAACTAAAGTTATCCGCTTTTTTTGGGCAATGAACACAAAAAAAATATTAATACTAGACAATTACGATTCCTTCACTTATAATTTGGTGCATTATGTGGAAGCAAACTCAGGTTATGAAGTAGATGTTTTCAGAAATGATGAAATCACCTTAAAAGCAGTAGATTCCTATACTACTATTATTCTTTCCCCTGGCCCTGGATTACCAAAAGATGCAGGAATCTTGAAAGAACTCATTAAAATGTACGCACCTACTAAAAAAATATTAGGTGTTTGCCTTGGTATGCAAGCTATAGGAGAGGTTTTTGGAGGAACATTGGTCAATTTAAATAACGTGTTTCATGGGGTTTCCACTCCTTTAAATGTTTTGGATGAAGATGATTTATTATTCAAAAATTTACCCAACACGTTTGATATAGGAAGGTACCACAGTTGGGTAATTGATAATAAAGGATTTCCAGAGGAGTTGAAAATTACTTCCGTAGAAGAGAACAAGCAAATTATGTCTTTAAAGCATTTCGATTATAAGGTCTATGGTGTACAGTTTCATCCAGAATCTATTTTAACGGAACATGGAAAAGAAATAATCACTAATTTTTTATCCATTTAAGATAAAGAATACACTCGATAAATTATTTCAACACCAACAACCTATCAGATTTTAATACTATTGATGTATGTGTAGCTAACCCACACAGTTAAAGGGAATTAGGGTATGGAGATTTTTATAAGAATGATGAAATAATTCATTAAAACAGTCACAAATGACTAGAATAAAACAAGCATTCAAAAGCAACTCTAACATCCTAAATATCTATGTTACCGCAGGATTCCCGAAACTAAATGATACAATAGAGATTGTTCAAGAGTTAACAGCTAACGGAGTGGATATGATTGAAATTGGAATGCCTTTTTCAGACCCTCTCTAGCAGATGGTTTATTATACAAGGGAGTAGTGGGGTTGCTATTAAAACGGAATCACCTTAAAACTTATTTTTAATCAAATAACCGAAATAAGAAAAACAGTAGACATTCCAATTATCAAGATGGGCTACTAACAATCAAGTGTTGCAATATGATGCTACTCGCTTTTTTAAGAAAGCCAAGGAGGTAGGGGGTGGACGGATTTATAATCCCCTACATTAATTGGTTTTGGTATTTCCAATAAGTAAACATTTGGTACGGCTTGTAAAATGCTGACGGGGCTTTTATTTTAATCCCTCAGGTTTTTTGCTAGTTCGCAATTTTTTATAATTACAGTAGTAAATTGCAGACCTTCACATATACCTTTAAATGTTACTTTTTCTTCTTTTTGTAATTTTGCTGCTGCGTTTTTATTGTTAAAATAACAATTCACAGAAGTAAGCGTTTGGCCTGTTTTTAAAGTGATGTATAGTATATTATCTCTAAAATCTTTTTTAATAGTTTCAACAACTCCTGTTACATAAAGAGGTTTACCTTTAAAACTCTGATCTGCATTTATCTCATTTACTTCATAGGCTGTATATAATTTTTTTGCTGAAATTGTTTGAAGTTTTTCTTTTTCACCTTTTTTATTTTCAGAATTAGAAATTTCATCACCTCCTAAGTTTGCAGCGATAACAAGTCCTATTAAGATTATTACTGCTAGTATCCACCATTTTTTTGTTTGATTTTGTTTCATGGTTGTTTTTTATTATTTCATATCCAATTCTATTTTCCGCTTACAACAACGACCTGCTAAACGCAGGTTTGCTTAGAGAAAAGAAAGATAATAAATTTATATGACTAGTAATTAATAATTGGACTTTGGAAGTATTTATTAGTTCTGTTTTATTAAGATGCAGGGTTTTAGAATAGGGAAAACTATATCTCAATAAAAAAAGAAATATCAAAAAATAAAAGCCAGTAAACGGGAGAAAATCACTTAATTTAATCTAGTAAAACGATTACCATTATTAAACTAAGTTCACCTTTTTTTATAACAAAGTCTAATAAAATCAAGTAATGGTACAAATTAGACTTAGTTTTGTAGCTTAATAAAAAATGGCGCTATATATTAAGAATGTCATTTACACAAACATTTATATGTCATTTAAATCCTTAGGCTTATCCAATGCCTTATTAAAAGCCGTTGATAAACAAGGCTACACAACACCATCACCCATACAAGAAAAAGCGATTCCTTTAATTTTAGAAGGGAAAGATATATTAGCATCTGCCCAAACAGGAACGGGTAAAACAGCTGGTTTTACATTGCCAATACTTCAAAAGTTGTCTCAAGGGCAGCAATTACGTCATCGCCCAATTAAGGCCTTGGTATTAACACCCACACGAGAGTTGGCAGCACAAGTACATAACAATGTAAAAGACTATAGTGCATTTTTAGACATTCGGTCTACAGTTATATTTGGAGGCGTTAATCAAAGACCACAAGTGAGTACCATCAGAAATGGGGTAGACATACTTATTGCAACTCCAGGACGTTTACTCGATTTACAAAACCAGGGTTTATTGTCGCTTTCTAAAATTGAAATATTGGTGTTAGATGAAGCAGATAGAATGCTGGATATGGGCTTTTTAAGAGATATTAAAAAGATTATTAGTTTAGTGCCAAAACAAAGACAAACACTGCTGTTTTCAGCAACGTTCTCTAAAGAGATTAAAAGATTAGCGAACGACTTTTTACAACACCCTGTTTTGGTGGAAGCAACTCCTCAAAACACTACCGTTGACGCGATAGAGCAAAAAGTATATCGGGTAGCTAAAGGCCTAAAAACAGACTTGATTATTAAGCTAATTTCTGAAGGCAATTGGAAACAGGTACTGGTATTTACCAGAACAAAGCATGGGGCAAATAAGCTATGTAAAAAAATGGTGAGTGCAGGTATTTCGGCAGCAGCCATTCATGGGAATAAAAGCCAAGGTGCACGTACTAAAGCTTTGGCTGGGTTTAAAAACAACTCGGTTAGAGTGTTGGTTGCTACAGATATTGCTGCTCGTGGCTTAGATATTCCGTTGTTGCCACATGTAGTCAACTTTGAATTGCCTAATATTTCTGAAGACTATGTGCACCGTATTGGGCGAACAGGTAGGGCAGGAGCTAGTGGAGAAGCGGTGTCTTTGGTAAGTGCAGACGAAACAGAATACTTAAGAGATATTGAAAAGCTAGTAGGTTTAAAACTACCCGTTGAAATTGTGGAAGGTTTTGAACCTGATCCCAATGCATCTACCAAACCTATAAAACAAGGACAAGGAGGAGGAAGAAGGCAACAAAACTCTAATAAGCCAAAATCTCAAAACTCAAGAAGATCTAGTGATGGTGACAATTCTGGAAATAATAGAAATTCTTCTAGAAATAAAAACAGGAGACGTAATAATAATAGGCGTTAATTGTCTGTAAAGTAGTTGTCTTCACGAGGAGGTACGACGAAGTGATCTCATGTTGTTTGTTACTACACCTCAAAAGATTACGTCGTCGCGAAAATGCTCCTCATAAAGCTACCATAATCACTATCCCAACCCACAACCCCTGTCATGCCGTGCCCGTCACGGCACCTCATAAAGCTATCACAATCACTAATACCAATTTAAAAATTGATGTCATATAATAAAAAATTTAAAATATTTTTTCCCATTGCCTAAATAAAACAATCAATATCCCTACTTTTAAACCATGGCAGTATTAAGTTGGAATGAGATTAAAGACCGTGCCCTAAAATTCACCAAAAAGTGGGAGGGAGAACAACGGGAACGTGCAGAAAAAGATAGTTTCTGGAACGATTTTTTTAACGTATTTGGTATTTCGCGTAGGCGTGTGGCAACTTTTGAGGAACCCGTAAAAAAACTAAGTGGTAACCAAGGATTTATAGACTTGTTTTGGAAAGGCACACTCTTCGTAGAACACAAATCGGCAGGGAAAGCCCTAGACAAAGCAGTAGATGTTTGTTATCGCCCGCAAGCTTTCACTAATGAGACTGCTCGAATTGAGTTTTTGTTTGAACTTTATGGGGAGTATGTTACTCCTTTGTTGGTATTGGAGAAAAAGGGGAGAGGTAAGAGAAAATGAAAAGAGCTTATAAAGGAATAGTGAATAAAATTGTTATAAAGTGGTCTAAACCCATACTTTATAATGAGGCTGTAAAAAAGACTGATGAGGAACTAGAAGGGGGTATGGTTTTTATAAATATGTTTGGTTCTTTTTCTAATTGTATTATCTATCATCAATTATTCAATTCGCTGTCTGTTAAATTTATCCTTGTTCCAAACTAATGGATTATTTATAATATAATCCGTAATGGTTCGATATGACCTATCATTTCGAATAATATGGTCATGAAATCGTGATTGCCACGAAAAATCATGGTCAATACTTCGTGCATTTTTCGTCACCACCGATTTATACGAACGTATTATTGTTGACAACGTTCCTTTTTTAGGAGATATGGATGCCATTGCAATATTTTTATTCCTATCGTTCTGCGATAGAAGAGACGTTGCATGCAACGTCTCTTCATGAACACCATTACCGTCATGATTATCATTATCATCACCATTATCACCACGCAACGTACCATCATCATCAATTAATTTATCAATCACAATAATTCCATGCACATGATTAGGCATAATAACAAAGGCCCCTAATTCAACAAATGGAAAATGTGCAGGTATTTTATTCCAATAGGTATTTGCCAATTGACCTATGTTTGATAATTTCATGGTACCATTATTTATTTCACCAAAATAATCCTCTCTATTATGTGTGCAAATGGTTACAAAATAGGCAGCATTAGAACCATAATCCCAATTTTTTAATCGGGCAGATTTTATACGGTATTTATTTTGGTATTTTTCTGCCATATTTATTATCTTCTACAGTTTAGTTCTTTGTTATGTGTTGGCTTTGCTTAATCATGACTCCATAATTCATATTTGAAAAGCACATTTTGATTCCCATCAAATTCAATTGAGCAATTATACCAAGCGAAATCTTCTTTTAAATGTTTCCCATCACCTGTATATTGCCATCGATTTTCACTCGAATTAGTATATGGTTCACCAAGTATTTCAACAACCTCATCAGATGTCATTCCGACTTTTATTTTCTCAAACTTTTCAGGAGTAAAATTTGGAGCAAATCTTGTGTCAATATATGGCTGTATTAAATGTTTACCTTCAATTAAAGGGAGTTGTCCAAAATTGAATGACAAATATGTCAAAAACATTAAGCCTGCGATGGAAATTATCTTTAGAATTATAGCCTTCATAACATTGCAGAAATTGAATAATAAAAATATCCTAAAATAAAAGTGATTGCTATAAAAGGGAAAGCAATTTTGGAAGCATTTTTTTGTTTTTCCCAAAAGCTGCCTTTTAACCAAACCGATATCAGAAGTGTTGAAATAACTAAAAAGAAAATCAGAATTGGTAATAGAAATTTTAGTATTTGACTTTGAGAATATAATATCAGATAAACTATTACAAGAAAAAGTAGTATTGTGGCTAATCGTAATTTCATCTTTTTAGTGCTTACATATAACGTGTTTTTGTATGATTTTGTTGCGTTGGTTTAGCGACTAAGTTAGTAAAAAAGTACTGACCAATGGAATGAATGCGAGGATTTTCCGATAGGAAAATCAGCAGCAATGAATTATACCAGTTGTGCCTGTTGCACAAGTTACGTACATTTTTCAATAAATTGGTTATAAAAACTCGTATCTTGTTGTATGCAAGGAAAGAAAGAGTATCAAGAGAAGTTATTCGCTCAA
>JAUVAS010000109.1 GCA_030591585.1 Flavobacterium sp.
ACTATGGGTACTCGTTATGAATTGGTTGATATCCCTGCTGAATTAGTTGATGAAGCTGAAGAGTGGAGAGGAAAATTAGTTGAGGCAGTAGCTGAACATGATGATGCATTATTAGAAAGATATTTCGAAGACCCCGAATCAATTACAAAAGAAGAAATGATAGCTGTAATTCGGAAAGCAACAATCGAGATGACAATTACTCCTGTGCTTTGCGGATCAGCATTTAAAAATAAAGGTATTCAACGTTTATTAGATTCTATAGTAGCATTTTTACCAAGTCCACTTGATGTTGGAAATGTTACAGGAATCAATCCAAAGAATGAAGAAACTGTTGAACGTAAACCAGAAGCTAACGAGCCTTTAGCTGCTTTAGCATTTAAAATTGCAACCGATCCATTCGTGGGTCGTTTGGCATTCTTAAGAGTATATTCTGGTAAAATTAATGCTGGTTCTTATGTAATGAATGTGAGGACAGGTAAACGTGAAAGAATATCTCGTTTATATCAAATGCATGCCAATAAGCAAAATCCTAAAGATGTTATCGAAGCAGGTGATATTTGTGCTGCAGTAGGATTTAAAGATTTACGTACAGGTGATACATTATGTGACGAAAAACGTCAGATAACTTTAGAGTCTATGGATTTTCCTGATCCTGTAATTGGTATTGCAGTTGAACCAAAAACACAAAAAGATTTAGATAGATTAAATATTGCCCTTCATAAATTAGCAGAAGAAGATCCTACATTTTCAGTAAAAGTTGATGCAGATTCCGGCCAAACTGTAATTAGTGGAATGGGTGAATTACACTTGGAAATATTATTGGATCGTTTAGTACGTGAATTTAAAGTTGAGTGTAATCAAGGTGCGCCACAAGTTGCTTACAAGGAGTCAATCACAGCAACGGTTGAACATCGTGAGGTGTTTAAAAAGCAATCTGGTGGTCGTGGTAAATTTGCTGATATTAAAGTTGAGATCGGACCAGTTGATGAAGACCACAAAGGATTACAATTTATTGATAAAATTAAAGGAGGAAATATTCCTCGAGAGTATATTCCAGCTGTTCAAAAAGGATTTGAAGAAGCAATGTATAATGGTGTATTAGCAGGTTATCCTGTTGATAGCTTAAAAGTAACATTGATCGATGGTGCATATCATGATGTTGACTCAGATGCGTTATCATTTGAAATAGCTGCTAAAATGGCATTTAAAAATGCTTGTGCCAAAGCAAAACCTAAATTACTTGAACCTATAATGGCTGCTGAAGTAGTTACACCTGAAGAATATATGGGTGACATCATAGGTGACTTTAACAGACGTAGAGGTAAAGTTGAAGGAATGGAAAATAAGGGTGGTGCTAGAGTTATTAAAGCAAAGGTGCCATTAGCCGAAAAATTCGGATATGTAACTGTATTAAGAACAATAAGTTCGGGTAGAGCTACTTCAACAATGGAATTTTCTCATTACGAGGAAACTCCTGAAGGAATAGCTAAAGAAATAGTTGAGAAAGCAAAAGGTAAAAGTGAATATGTTTAATTAGGATAAAGATGAGCCAGAAGATTAGAATTAAATTAAAATCTTACGATCACAATCTTGTAGATAAATCTGCAGAGAAAATTGTGAAGACGGTTAAATCCACTGGTGCTGTTGTTAGTGGGCCAATTCCACTACCTACACACAAAAGAGTGTTTACAGTATTACGTTCTCCTTTCGTTAACAAGAAATCGAGAGAACAATTTCAACTTTCTTCTTATAAAAGATTATTAGACATTTATAGTTCAACACCAAAAACTATAGATGCTTTAATGAAGTTGGAATTACCTAGTGGAGTTGAAGTAGAAATAAAAGTGTAATAAAAGTTAAAAAGGAAAAACATGCCAGGATTAATTGGAAAAAAGATCGGAATGACTTCCATCTTCAGTGCCGAGGGGAAAAATATCCCATGCACTGTTATTGAGGCTGGGCCATGCGTCGTAACTCAGGTTAAAGCGCCTGAAAATGATGGTTATAGCGCATATCAATTGGCTTTTGATGAAAAAAAGGATAAAAATACCAGTGGTCCTTTAAAAGGACATTTTAAGAAAGCCGGTACAACACCTAGAAGGATTTTACACGAATTTAAAAATTTCGCTAAGGAGTATAAGCTTGGTGATGATGTAACTATCGATATCTTTAATGAAGATATGTGGGTTGACGTGGCTGGTTATAGTAAAGGTAAAGGATTTCAAGGTGTAGTTAAACGTCATGGTTTCCATGGTGTAGGCGGACAAACTCATGGTCAGCATAACAGACTTCGTGCTCCAGGTTCTTTAGGAGCATCTTCATATCCTTCAAGAGTGTTTAAAGGTATGAGAATGGCTGGTCAGACTGGAAATAAAAAGGTTAAAGTAATAAACCTTAAAGTTATCAAGGTTATTAAAGAGAATAATTTATTAGTTGTAAAAGGATCTGTTCCTGGCGCAAAAGGCTCATATTTAATTATTCAGAAGTTTTAATTCAGAAGTAATGGAATTATCTATAGTTAATATAACAGGAAAAGATACCGGTAAAAAGGTTACCCTGAACGATTCAATTTTTAAAATTGAACCAAACGATCATGCTATTTATCTTGATGTTAAGCAATATATGGCTAATAAACGTCAGGGTACACACAAAACAAAAGAAAGATCGGAAATTGCCGGTAGTACAAGAAAGATTAAGAGACAAAAAGGGACTGGTACGGCTAGAGCAGGTAGTATAAAATCTCCTATTTTGAGAGGTGGAGGAAGAATCTTTGGCCCGAAACCAAGAGATTACTCTTTCAAATTAAATAAAAAAGTAAAACAGCTAGCTCGTAAATCAGCTTTAGCTTATAAAGCTAACGATAACAATATTAAGATTCTGGAAGACTTTAATTTTGAGGCTGCAAAAACAAAAGAGTTTGTTGATCTTAGAAATAATCTTGAAGTAGCAGATAAAAAAGTACTTTTAGTTTTATCTGAACAAAATAAAAATATATATTTGTCATCCAGAAATTTACGAGATGTTAAGGTGATAACTATTTCTGAGTTAGCCACTTACGATATAATGAATGCGTCAGTTGTACTCTTTGTTGAGAATTCAATTGAGCCATTACATAAAATGTTTAGAATTTAGTAAAAATTGATACGATGGATATTTTATTGAAGCCAATAGTTACCGAAAAAATGACCATGCAAAGTGAAGACTTAAACAGGTATGGTTTTATAGTGGATACAAGGGCGAATAAGCTTCAGATTAAAAAAGCTGTTGAAGAAATGTATGATGTTTCAGTTGAATCTGTTAACACTATGCGTTATTTAGGCAAAAAGAAATCTCGTAATACTAAGTCAGGTATAATAGTAGGACGAGCAAAGTCTTTTAAAAAGGCAATTGTTACTTTAACAGAAGGTGAAAAAATAGATTTTTATAGCAATATTTAATTGATATGGCAGTACGTAAATTAAAACCTGTTACACCAGGACAAAGACATAA
>JAUVAS010000062.1 GCA_030591585.1 Flavobacterium sp.
ATATGATGGAATTTATAATAATGATGATATTATTATTCAAGAAGGGTTTTTAGAGTTTGAACATACAGATGGTTTAAATTATGCAAATATTGAGGTTAGAAGGTTTGATGAAGTACATTACTTTTCTAATAAAATACAATTGAATTTATTTGCCGGAGCTGGAGTTGGAGGTTTATATCCCAAAACAAATACGACGCTATTAAACAATAATCGTTATGATGAATTTCATTTGGCGGGCTTTGGACTACACGCTCTAGTCGGAGTAAATTTCACCTTTTTTAAATACTTCTTTATTCAAACAGAATTTAAAGGAGGTTATATAAATATGCAAGATATTAGGACTACTGAGTTTAAAGCTGATAGTGCTTCCCAACAATTTTTCTTTGCCCAGTATAATTTTAATTTTGGAGCTTCTTACCCCTTATTCGATTCGAAAAAGAAAAAAGAAAAACTTTAAATTTTGTTAAGAAGAATTATCCTGTAATTTTTTAATTGTACTTTGAAAATCATTGAATACAATTAAATGAATTTCAGAATATTTTTTAACGTATTATTTTTCACCATTTTCTTTTTATCAAGTTGTGCTCAAGAAGAATCAAAAATTAATGGAATCAGTTTCGTTGCCTCTCCTAAAGAAGTTACTCAAGAACACATAAATCCAATTATTGCTATTAATGCAAATCACGCTGCAATTATGCCTTTTGGGTTTATAAAAAACCTTGAACACCCTGAAATTGGATATAATTCAGACAGGTAATGGTTTGGTGAAACTAAAAAAGGGGCGAAGCAATATATTGATATATTACATCAAAATAATATTGAGGTGATGTTGAAACCTCAAATTTGGATTTGGCGCGGGGAGTACACAGGATATTTGAAAATGACTTCAGAAGAGGATTGGAAGATATTAGAAGATACGTATCGAAAGTTTATTTTAGATTTTGCTGAAGTTGCTCAAGAGTCTAAAGTCGAAATATTCTGCATTGGTACAGAGTTGGAACAATTCATCATTCATCGTCCAGAATACTGGAGTCGTTTGATTTCTGAATAAGAAGTATTTACGATGGAAAACTGACCTATGCTGCCAATTGGGATGAATACAAACGAGTGCCCTTTTGGAAACAATTAGATTATATAGGCATTGATGCTTATTTTCCTATTTCAGAAAAGGAAACACCTACTGTAGAAGAAGCGAAAAGTGGTTGGAAACGGTGGAAAGAGGAAATGGTTTCTATTTCAACTGAAACAAATAAGAAAATAATATTTACCGAATTTGGTTACCGAAGTATGAACCATGCGGGTAAAGAACCTTGGGAAAGTGATCATACAATTACCCATTTAAATATGGAAGCTCAATCTAATTTAACCACCGCACTTTTTGAAGAAGTATGGAATGAAGAATGGTTTGCAGGAGGTTATCTCTGGAAATGGTTTATCAAACATAAAGAAGTTGGAGGTCTAGAAGACAATCAGTTTACTCCTCAAAATAAGCCTGTGGAAAATATTATTAAAGCACATTACAAAATTAATTAACGCTCTATTTAGCGATATTCTTATAGTAATAAACATTAACCAAGCGATAGATTTCTGTATCACAACACAACATTTTAATTGCGTTTTGGATAAGACTCGAAAACTCACGTGTAAGTGACTATATGCTAAGTGATAACAAATGATTTAAACTGCAAGTAACCTTGTTTAGTTCTTAAAAACTACTCTTTTAAAAACTTCTTTGTAACTGTTTTACCATCAACAGATAGTTGAATAAAATATATTCCAGTTGTTAAATCAGAAACATCAATTTCATTTTTATAGGAAATATTTTTTAATACGCTTCCTTGGAGGTTAATAATTGAAATATTCTCCATAATTAATCCATTTACTTCAACATTTAACATCCTTTTAGTAGGGTTGGGATAAATCTTTAAATCTTCATACAAATTTTGTAGTACACCTAAATCAGGGTCTGCAAAAATCACAAAACTACCTACGGAATAACAAGACTCTAAATTCTCTAGTCTTGTAAAAATGGTTTGAGGATTTAAAGAATTAGTATAGGATGTTGGATTTGCGAGAGCATTTGTATAATTAATAGCATCTTGTTCAGTTTCATAAAAAGTAATCTCTACATTGGTTTGCCCATTAAGGATTTCAGGGATTTTAGTCGTGAGATCAAATATTTCTATTCCATCGTTGTTTTCATCAAGAATTATATAGTCAGTAACCGCAATAATTTCTGGTGTAGGAAGCACATGCAATTCTAATACAACAATAGTATAACAATCAGTATCTGGATTATATACTCTTACATAAATAGTCTGGATTGGTGTTATAATATTCACATATGGACTAGTTAAGTAGAATAGCCCAAGTTCTGCATCTGGCTGTGTTTCATAATAGGAAACAATTACACCTGACTCACCTCCTATAATTTCCTCATCCTTATCCGTTAGCATGAATACTGCAAAACCATCATTGTCATCATCACAAACTTCTAGAGGAGTTGGACTAATTGGTTCTGGAGATAAATGCACCCATACCAATAATTCAGTTTGACTTTGACAACTATTGGCAATATCCTCTACTACAATATAAATAATTTGTGGACTTGGTGGAAAATTAAAGTATACCGTTGGATTGGCTATTAGCATCGTTAATCCAGCATCCAAATAATAAGTAATTGAATAAAGTACTGGGTCCAATCCATTTAATATCTCTGGCTCTGCCAATGTTAAATCAAAGACTTCTATCCCATCTCCATTGTCATCACACATCTCCAAATTGGACTATCTCTGGGCTATCTAAAACAACCAAATCTAATGTAGTTAGACTAAAACATCCCGTGGATTGATCAAACAAACGAACATAAACCGTTTGTAAAAATGGAACATCATTTAAATAAGGACTTTGCAATTGCAAAACTCCATTTTGAGCATCTTCTAATAGAACATGGTAACTCACTACTAAATTACCCAAAGGTATTCCTCCTGTTACTTGTAAATCTGCATCCGTTAAAATAAATTCCCCAAAACCATCATTATCTGGGTCACAATATTGTAAAGCATTAGGTTCAAAAATAATTGGAGGAATAATCACAAATAAATCAAAAAAAGTAACACTATAATCACCATTAGTAAAATCTTCAAGACGTGCAAAAATTGTTTGAGGATTTACAATGTTAAAATAGGTTTCTGGGTTTGCGATTGGGTTTGTCGCAATAGTAGCATCGACCTGTGTTTCATAAAAAGTTACCACAAGATTTGTTGGGTCTTGTGCCCCTATAATTGCAGCTTCTTGTATTGTTAAATCAAACTCAGCAAAACCATCATTATCATCGTCACAAACATCTATATCTGGTGGTTGATTTGCTGTAACCTGTGCTACTAAATTGGTGGTGGTTGAGAGTAATCCCGTAATAACAAATGCTGTAATAAGTAAGTGCTTTTTCATAAGTAAGAATTTAGGTTCACAAAGGTAACTATTAATACTATTTTGTCTGAATATTCAATTGTATAAATACCAGAACTTCTAGTTGTTAATTTATCTAGAGGTAATGGATACTAATAAATGCTTAATAGTAATTAGGGAGAATGCGAAAATAGTAATTTTTTTCTTACAATGAAAGGTAATTAATCAGCATACTTCGGTGGGGTTATATAAGTTATCTTCCATTTGAATTAGAGTAATATTTGAATTTATAAAATTAGTTAAACCACATAAATCTAATAATTGAATATTTTCTATTGAATATTTGTAATTTCGCTAAAATTAAAACTTAAATCAAAAAAAGATTATGAAAATAACAGGATTACTTCTACTTTTTTTGGTGATTACAAATAATGCTATTAGTCAAAACTTAGTGCCTAATGGCAGTTTTGAAGAATATAATGAGTGCCCTGATGGTTCAGGTTTATCTTTTGTGGATTATTGGTTTAATCCTAATAATAATTGGCCCTCATCACCAAATTATTTTAATTCTTGTGCTCCAGAGGGTGGTCCGTATGACATACCTGAAAATTGGTCTGGCAATCAAGAATCACATGATGGTGAAGCTTATGCAGGTGTATATTGTTATGGGAATGATTCTGGTCAGAGAGAATATATACAAGTTCAATTAGTATCACCATTGATTGAAAATCAAGAGTATGTGTTTTCTATGTATGTTTCGTTAGCTGATAGATTTGAGTTAGGGATTAATAATTTTGGCGCGTTATTTACCGATTATGAGGTGGTTGGGGATGGAGATGACCACGCTTTTATAGAAGCAGATCCTCAGGTAAAAGCAGAATTACCAATAATTGAGTATGAAGATTGGGTTCAAATAACTGGTGCTTTTATCGCCGAAGGAGGTGAAGAATATTTAACAATTGGAAACTTTTTTTCTGATGAAAACACTGAGGCAGAATATTCACATTGGGCAGATTTCCCTAATTGGTCCTATTATTATATCGATTCCGTTTCGCTTACCCCTGTTATTTTAAACATAGATGATAATACCCTAGAGAGCCTATTAAGTGTTTATCCTAACCCTATAAGTGATTCTTTTACTATTGAGCTGGCGACTGATCACTCTAAGGTTACTGTTAAACTCTATAGCATCGTGGGTGAATTAATCCTTCAGAGAGAGATAGAAAATCAATTGTTAAAAGTTGATGTAAGTGATTTATCAACGGGTATTTATCTCTTAGAGATTACAGATTCAAAGGCTAACCGAGTAATTAAACGGCTTAGTAAATTATAATTAGTTAAGTAAGATTTATTTTATTTAAAGACATAAATCTTTTTTAGAATGATTCAAAAAATAAGAAACACTCAAATTTCCAGCTTTTACAATAATAAACTAGTCTACCTAAGACCTGAATCTAGAGCTTAAATCAATAGTGTTGATGCTTACCTCAAATTAATACGCTATCCAGCAATATACTTCTTATAATACCTATAAATATCATCAGCAGAAGCCCCAAGCCAACGTTTTACGTAGATAGTCCAAAAGTGATATTGTAGTGTCCAAATCCCCTTACGTTCGTACAATCTTGCTGAAGTGATTATCCATTCCTGTATTACCACAAACTGTTTTCGTTTAAAAAGTTCGTTGATTAAAATATTGTCTTCGTAGATGGTATATTTTTCGTCAAAGCCACCAATTTCATTAAATAAATCTTTGGTAATAAACTGACTTTGATCCCCGCCCCGACAAGCACGCCAATGAAAATGTGTGAGCCAAGAAGCCAATCGTAACCACCAATGGTTATGGTCAAATTTCATTTTAAAAGAACCCGCTAGATTTCCTTTTTCAACTTCGTTTATAATTAACTCATCAAAGTTTTTAGGAGGGAAGCTATCAGCGTGTAGAAAATATAAAATGTTTCCTGTAGATTGTTTAGCGCCGGTATTCATTTGAACGGCTCTTCCTTTAGTTGAGACTATAAGTCGAAGCAATCCTGAACTTGTTTCAGGATCCTCTGAAGCTTTATCTACAATTTCCTGTGTCCCATCACTACTTCCTCCATCCACTACAATTATTTCAGAAATATTTTTAGAAGCGGAGTTTTCAATAAGATGTGTAAGTAATTTACCAATAGATTTGGCTTCATTTAAAACAGGAATAACGATGCTTATCATACCTTAAATATGCAAAATTTTGAGAGTATTACTTCTCATTAAGATTCCAGTTATAATCTTTGTAATCAATATCAGCATCTGCATTTATTTTTATGGAACTGTATTTATTGATAAAGCTTATTAGATTATCTCCATCTAGGTTAAAATCTTTTTTATACCATTTAAAGATTTTGGAAAGGTTTGGATTTTCTTCTGAAATATCATTTTTATTTCCGTTGATGAAGCTATAAGAAACACGTTCTAATTGCTCTTCAATTTTTGATGCAGTAAATGCTTCATTTAATAAATTTGGACAAGAATAAGAGGCGCAATTAATAGCAAAATGGATTCTTGGCTCATTCATTTTGCGAAGAATATTGTGTTCAATATCTCCTAATGAAAAAGATTCTTCGCCTAATTTAATAATGAGTTTCCCCCAAGGTTTGCTAATGTCTTTAATGCTTTCAGTAGGGTAATTATTAAGAATTAAATTTACAGTTGCTGCATTATAAAGGTTAATGTAAAAGGCTAATTGCTCTTGTATAGTCCAGCTTTCATCGGGTATATTTTTAGAAAGATAATTTAAGTAATCTATTAACTGTTCTTGATTATTTTTAAACCCTTCATAGTCAACAAAACCATCTTCATCAACATATTTTTTAAGTAAACTATCCCACGATTTATGATCTGCTTTTTGCGTTGTAGGTTTTAGTGTATAGGTTAAATTACCTTGTGCCTCTTTAAATGATAGATTCTTAGTACTTGCAGCGGTTAGAAAATTACAACTTTGAAAAACCGAAACTATAAGAATTAATACGATAGAGATGAATGCTTTTTTCATAGAGTTTTTATTTTTTTAGTATGTCTGATAAAGAAGGTGAAAATTACAAGTTCCTTAAATTAACAACACCCTCCGCCATCGTAATGAAAGGTAGATTCAGAAATATAAATATCATCTCTACCCAACTCTTTAAATTGCCCTGCTGTTTTATCACAAATAGCTAAGGGCTGGTTTTTTATTAATACATGCCCTTTTTTGTCATCAAAATAGTCTTCATCTCCAAAATAGATGGCTGCTTTTCCTGTGAAAATACAAGGGCCATCTGGTAGTACAGGATCTTTAATGGCGGCAATTTCTATGCTTTCAATATAGATAAGCTCGTCTGTAGGGTAGTTTTTAGTGTCTAGGATTCTATAAGGTTTTCGAGCTCTAATTTCAATAGTTCCAAAACCAGCATCGGTTAATGCTTTTACGTATTCGTTAATTGGTAAGCTTCCGCTTAGGCATAAGGCACGAAGTCGGTCGTCATTACGCAGTGTTTCGTTCATGGGCTGTTCACAAGTGGGGTCACTCATCACTAATTTCCCGTGAGGTTTTAATACACGGTACATTTCTTCAATCGCACGTTTTAAATCTTCCGCTTTAAAAATATTGAATAAACAATTTTGAGCTGCAACATCGATGGAGTTATCGGCAACAGGAAGATTCAATGCATCTCCTTTTTTCAATTCTACAAATTCGCTTTTAAACCAAGGATTCATTTCTTCGGCTTCCACAAAGTTTTTACGAGAAGCTTCCAACATTTCATCAACTACATCAATCCCTACCACACCACCTTTTTGGCGAGAGAAATAAGCAAATTGCAATAATTCCATTCCGCCGCCAACACCCACATATAATGTTTTCGGGTTGTTGGTCAAATCACGAGCGTTTACGGTACTTCCACAACCGTAATTCATTTCTTGCATGATTTTAGGAATCTTTAATCCGGGTAATTCCCAAATAGGGTTGGTGGTGCAGCAAAGTCCAACGTCTGGTGTTAGTGCTGCTTCTTTGTATAGGTTGTTTGTTGCTTCTAAGTAGCTCATATTCATTGCCCGTGAAAATGGGTGTTTTTTTAATTAATATTATTTCATTGTCATTGCGAGGAATGAAATGACGTGGCAATCTCTTGATGGGATTCCTTCATTACAATCCCTTTATCAATTCCCTAAATAAAGTAATCATATCGGGCTCTGCTTTTCCAGCAATTTTAATGATTTCTTGTATGTTTATAGGTTGCAAGTTATCTGGGTCGCATTCGTCTGTTAAAACTGACACTGCAGCCACAGGTAAATTTAAGTGATTTGCAACAATTACTTCGGGTACGGTACTCATACCAACAGCATCGGCGCCAATAATATCTAAATAACGATATTCTGCACGGGTTTCTAGCTGAGGTCCCAGTACACTTGCATAGACTCCTTTTTGGAGTTTGATGTTTTGTTGGACTGCAATTTCTTCAATTTTTGCGTTCATTTCAGCATCATAAGGAGCACTCATATCTACAAAACGTTCGCCCATTTCCGCTACATTTTTAAAAGCTAGGGGAGAACCTCCTTGAAGATTGATATGATCATCAATCAGCATGATTTCGCCTTTTTTGTAACTTTTATTAATCGCTCCGGCAGCATTACTGACTAATAATTTTGTAATTCCTAGTTGTTTCATTACTCTAATAGGGAAAGTAACATCGTAGGTAGAATAACCTTCGTATAAATGAAATCGTCCTTGCATCACCATTACTTTTTTGCCGCCAAGAGTTCCGTAGATTAGTTTTCCTTTATGAAACTCTACAGTAGCTGTTGGAAAGCTAGGAATATGATTATAGCTAACAGAAACTAAAATATCTAATTCATCTACTAATTTTCCTAAACCAGTTCCTAATACGATTCCTATTTCGGGAGCATCAAAGCCTTTGTTTTTTAAATAATCTACTGCTTCTTTTATATATTTCATGAGACACGAATTTCACTAATTATTTTATCGCTCTGCTCTAAATTTTCTGACTCGAACCCTGAGCGTTCCGGAATTTTGGGAGAGGGGTGTACTATAATATGGTTTTGTTAAATTAAATATTTCCGAAAATCATCAATCCCTAAAATATCTTCATAAACATCTACATCACTTTTAACGGAAAGCAAAGATAGCTTTTCGTTTTTTAAATCTTTTATAGTCTCTTCAAAAACAGTGTTGGTTCCCCATGCCTTATTTTCGAAAAGTTCCTTTTTTAGTTGCTTCATTCCTAATAGATAATAGCCGCCATCTTTTGCAGGGCCAATAACATAATTGTTGGTTTTAAGTGCTGAAAAAGCATTTTCAATATCTTTTGTGGTGATTTCATAAATATCACTTCCTACAATAATTACTTTCTTATATCCTTTTTTAAATAATAAACTGAATGCATTTTTCATCCGAATGCCTAAATCATCACCAATTTGTAATTTTTTTTCGAAATTTGCATTGTTCCAAACATCATTTTCTTGAATTTTTTCTGAATAAAAAACATACTTATCAGTATTAATTTTTTCTGAAACCCCTACAATATGATTGATTAATAACTTATAAATTTCTAATGCAGGTTCATCTCCAATAGTAGCAGCAAGACGTGTTTTTACCTTTCCTAATTTGGGGTTTCTGGTGAAAATAATTAATGCATTTTTTGAAGTAATGGGCATATCAATACACTTGTTTTCCATTCAGCAACCACTTACCCCATTGTTTGTTGAACGTATGAACGTTTTGTGTTTCAGTATTCGTAGAGTCCATTACTTTATAGTCTTTATTTTTCCATTCGCAAATTCCACCATACAGGTTTTTTACTTGGGTATAGCCTGCTTTTATGAGTTTGTCTGCGGTAATTTCAGAACGAATTCCTAAAGTGCAATACACTACAATAGGTGTGTTTTTATCTGTGATTTTTTCTGAAAATTCTTCTATAGAAAAATGATCATACCCAATAAAAATTGCTTCTAAAATATGACTCACATTAAATTCATTTTGCTCCCGACTGTCAATAATTATCACATTTTCTTGGGCTTGAAGCATTCGTAATTCAGTAGCTGAAATATATGGAACATTATTTTTATTGTGTTTTTTCAGCGTTTGGTCTAAAGTTTTTTGAGCGTTTGAAGTAACGCTGAGCAGGAGGATTAATATATATAGTATTTTGTGTTTCATAGTTATGAGATTCCTGCCTTTGCAGGAATTAAGCTATGGTACCTTGGCAGCTACTTCCAGCACCCGCGGTACATCCGTAACAATGTTGCGAAATGATGATGTTTCGGTTGTTTAATAATTCTTCGTTGTATTCTGAAATGTGTTTTACGTTACTCGCAACTTTCAAGCTAAGCATCTGATTAAAATCACAGTCGTACAGCCACCCATCCCAACTCACTGAAATAGTATTGGTGCACATCACATTTTCAACTGCTGATGGATTGTAGGCTTCTACCAAACTGTACATATAGTCTTCATAATTATCTGATGCAATTAAGTAGTCTAAAAATCTAGAAACAGGAAGGTTGGTAATAGCAAATAGACTATGAAAATGGATTCCGAAGTCTTCAAGCAATGCGTTCTTAAAATCTCGTTCCATACTCACTTGATCTCCTGGTAAAAAAGCACCACTTGGATTGTATACCAAATCGAGTTTTAAGTCACTTCCAAGCATTCCGTAACCAATAGCATTAAGATCTTGTAACGCTTTTATAGATTTGTCAAAGACACCACTACCTCTTTGTTTATCTGTTTTTCCGCGAGTCCAATGTGGCATAGAACTTACCACATGTACATTATGGTTTTTGAAAAAGTCTGGTAAATCGTAATATTTTTTATGGGCTCTAATAATGGTTAGATTGCTTCTCACGATAAAATCTTTTATACCTGTCTTGGAAGCTTCATCGACAAACCATCTAAAATTTGGGTTCATTTCGGGGGCTCCTCCCGTAAAATCTAATGTAGTTGCTTTTGTTTTTTTAATGACTTCTAGACATTGTAGCATAGTTTTTTGAGTCATAATCTCTTTACGATCTGGACCTGCATCTACATGGCAATGTTCACACACTTGATTGCACATATAACCTAAATTAATCTGAAGGACTTCCAGTTTTTTTGGTCGAAGAGGAAACTGTCCTGTTTCCATTATTTTTCTCCCGAAGGTAGGAAGCTCCCTGTTTGCAAAAATACCATTAGATAAATAATCTAACTGAACTTTTCCATTTGCTAATTTGTTTTTTTGTTTTTTTAGGGACTTTGCTAGCATAAATTTTTAATTTTTAGATCCCGCTATTCATCGGGATAAGCGATATACAAGGTTTTTTATAAAAACCTGTATTCTGCTTACATACTTAATTTGTTGTACTTGTTCATCATTTGTACTCCATGGACTAAGGTTGCTCCACTTTCAATTGCAGCGCCAACGTGAACGGCTTCCATCATTTCTTCTTTTGTAATTCCCTTTTGTAATCCGTCTTTGGTATAAGAATCTATACAATAGGGACATTTTACAACGTGAGAGACTGCTAATGCAATTAAGGATTTTTCACGAGCGGTTAAAGCTCCTTCTTCGAAAACTTTTCCGTAGTAATCAAAAAATTTAGTACCTAATTCTTCGCTCCATTCAGTAATTTTTCCAAACTTCCGAAGGTCTTTTGGGTCGTAATAGTTATCGTTTGCCATATTGTTTTTATTGAAGTCGTAAGAAACTAAAATACTTACCTAAAAACTAAATTTTAAATATAAAATTGTTGTAAAAGTTTCTTTTTTAAAATTTTATATTAGCACATCAACAAAACAGACGATGGGTTATTTTTTAATTATTATTGAATTGGCTGTATTCTTAATCATTGTACAGGGATTGTCTATTGAAATTGATACAGAAATCATAAAAAAGTGTCTAATATAAAAAAACACCATCATTTTATTCTTCACAAACCCCACGGTTACTTGAGCCAGTTTGTAGTTAACGGGAAGCAAAAAAAGCGAAATAAACTTTTAGGTGAATTATACAATTTCCCTGAAAGGACTATGGCAATTGGGAGGTTAGATAAAGATTCGGAAGGGTTATTGCTACTTACAACAGATGGTAAAGTAAGTAGTCAAATTCGCAGTAATAAAATAGAAAAAGAATATTATGCGCAAGTAGATGGGATTATTACTGAAGCGGCAATAAAAAAACTTCAAGATGGGGTTGAAATAGGACTTGAAGGCAAAAAATATACAACCAAACCATGCAAAGCTTTTTTAATTGAAGAACCTATAAATTTACCTTTAGAAAAGCGTTGTATTCGGGACGAACGTCACGGGCCTAAAAGTTGGGTCTCAATAATTGTAAAAGAGGGTAAGTTTAGACAAGTAAGAAAAATGACGGCAGCAGTAGGGTTTCCAACGTTACGGTTGATAAGGATTAGGGTTGGAGCTATTTACTTGGATATTTCTTCAGGTGAAGTTGTTGAGGTTAATAGCTTTAAAGGCAAATCAAACCTTTGTGCCTTAGCGAGAATAAATTCTAAATATTCATCATATATTGTTTAGGGGTAGTTCCATATTTTTTTTTAAAAGCACTTATAAAATGGCTTGCAGTACTATAACCTATTTGGTTGCTAATTTCAGAGATATTGTGTTTTTTAGATAACAATAATCGTCTGGCATACTCTAATTTATAGTCCAGTAAGAAATTAAAAACGGTATCGCCATAAATGTGCTTAAATCCTTCTTTTAGTTTAGAAACCGACAATGTTATTTCGTCTGCAATTTCTTGCAAACTAGGAGGATCCGCCATGTTATTGATAACAATTTGCTTTGCTTTTTTAATTTTCTCTACATTATCTTCGTCTTCTAAAAAAGGGCAGGCTTGATCGTCACCTTCGTTTTTATTGAAATATAAACTTAGCAATTCATAAATCTTTCCTTTTAAATAAAGGTCGTGTAATGAACTGTGAATTTGCTCTTTAAAAATCTGATTTATAATCACCACCTCTGAAGGAGCTAATTCTTTATCTAGGTAGTATTTTTTATCTTTATTATCTTCGTTTAAAAACTGAATCAACCCTGCAACCTTAGAAAAGAAGGAATGAAAAACTTTGATAGAAACTATTAATATTAAATGTTTTCCTTTAGGTTGAACCGTCAAATTTATTGGTAGATTTTGCTTTGGGTTGTAAAGCAACATAGATTTGTTTTCTTTCATTCCCAATGAATAATGCTCGTTAAAAAACAAACTTGAAACACAATTAACACAAAAGTGTAGTTGTATAAAAGTATTTTCAACTCCCTTTAAATAGGTGAGTTTTTCATCAGAATTGTTGTTAAGAGTAATTACTCTAAACCCTTCTTGAATGTCTATCTCTTCAATCATTATTTTTGCCGTTATATTTTTAACGTTTACCGTTCTGTTTTGTAGAACGGTAATTTATTTATTGTGTCAAAAGTACTAATAATACTGTAATAAAAAAGTATTTGTAAAATATATTTATTGCAACATTAAAAATTCTTTCAGCGGTATAAAATAATATAAGTCTATCCTAATTTTGGTATATAATTTAGAAATACATTTTATTAATGCGAAAGTTAATTTTTCATATTCTAATTCTTTTTTTTTCGTTCCTTTTTGTTATTCTCAAGAACAAAAAAACAGATCCTACTTCGGTTGAAAATTTAGAAGAATTTTCAGTGATTGCTACCAAAACTGTTCGGCAATTATCTTCATTGCCATTGCCAGTACAAATTGTTTCGGAAAAAGAAATTGAAGCGATTAGCTCTATTCGTTTGAATGATATTTTAATGAGTAAACAGGATTGGTAACGGTTTCAGGTTTTGGAAGAGGATAGGGTATGCAAATACAAGGATTAGATTTTCAATACACGCTAATTTTAATTGATTTGTCCCTATTTTTATAGGAATTTCAGTAGGATTACTTTATTTTCAACAGGACATTTCATGTTATATAAATAATGAAAAGGTGTGCTTGAATTTGCATCATAATAGTAAGGTATAGAGAAAGGTGAATGCCTTTTAGCTATAAAAAAGAAAGTTTCAGAAATGAAGCTTTCTTTTTTAACGAAAAATTAAGCGATTTTAATGTAACACAATCCGATATTAGCAGTCTTAATAGAAAATTAAAAAAAAATCATAGAAATGAAAACCATTACTTCAATAGTAGTCACTTTATTGTTTTTTTTCGGAACAATAAATGCTCAAAACGATTCAGATCTTCCGAAGAAAACAACCATTAAAGCAACAGAAACTAAAATAGGAACGATTGATGTTTCTTTAGATTTAACCCAAGTAATAGATGATAAAGTTCCCGTGACAATAGTGCTTGAGCCATTTATGGAAGACACGGTAATTTACAGAATGCCAAAAGTAATTCCAGGGACTTATAAAATAAGTGATTTCGGTAATTTTATTGACGACTTTAAAGCTTTTAATACTAAAGGAGAAGAAATAGATTTTACAAGAAGCGATGAAAATTCTTGGTTAATTCCCAATGCTACAGAGCTTGCAAAAATCACGTATTTAGTAAACGATACTTTCGATGTAGAAAACACCGAAGGGATTGCAACCCCTTTTTCACCTTCAGGAACCAATATTGCAGAAGATAATTTTCTATTAAACCTACCAGGATTTGTAGGGTATTTTGAAACTTTTGAGAATAGCCAATATAATTTGAAGGTAACTTCAGATATTATATTCAATAACGTATCCGCATTACAACAAGTAAAGGAAGAATATTCAAAAGACAGTTTAAGTATAACACGCAGCTACTATGCGCCACGTTATTTTGATATTACGGACAATCCAATGATGTATGGAGATTTTGAAATTGAAGAATTTCAAGTAGGAAGTATCAAGGTGGTGTTAAGTGTATATTCACCTAATAAAGTACATGCTGCTTCCGATTTAAAAGAAACTATTTACGAGATGATGACCGCCCAAAAATTGTATTTAGGCGATATTAATACTACCGCTCGCTACGATATATTTTTATATTTATCTGAGATGAACGAAACATCACCTACTGGGTTTGGGGCTCTTGAGCATCATACATCAACAGTAGTAATTATGCCAGAAAGCATCCCTCTAGAAGCATTGGCTGAAGGTATGGTAGATGTGGTTTCGCATGAGTTTTTTCATATTGTAACCCCACTGAGTATTCATTCAGAAGATGTGCATTATTTTGATTATTATGAACCAACATTCTCAAAGCATTTATGGATGTATGAAGGGGTGACTGAATATTTCGCAACACTTTTTCAAATAGATCAGGGCTTGGTAACAGAAGATGAATTTTATACTAAGATTATGGATAAAATTCAAACCGCATCTGGTTTGGACGATACGATGAGTTTTACCGAAATGAGCGAAAATGTTCTGGTAAGTCCGTATGCAGAAAATTATTTTAATGTGTATCAAAAGGGTGCATTAATAGGAATGTGTATCGATATTTTAATGCGAGAAGAAAGTAATGGCGAAAGAGGAATTTTGTCGCTTATGAAAGAATTATCTTTAAAATATGGTAAAGAGAAACCCTTTGAAGATGATAGATTATTCGAAGAAATTACAGCGATGACTTACCCTTCAATTGGAGATTTTTTTGAAACCCACGTACTAGGAACCACCCCTATTAATTATGAAGAATTTTTCGAAAAAGTAGGATTAGAGTTTTCAGAAAGTACTGTTGAAACAAATTATATTCAGAATAATGGCATCTTAATTCTTGCGCCAACTGCAACGGGAACTATTATTTTCACAGAACTAGTAAAAGACAATAGTTTTTGGAATGAACAAGGAGCATTGCCCAATGATGTTATAAAAGAAATTAATGGAACTGAAGTAACCATGCAAAACGCACAACAAATTTTCACTGAAGTATATATGTGGGAGCCTGGAGCAGAAGTGGAGGTGAAATTAATAAGAGGCGAAGAGGAGATTGTTATAAAAACAGAATTAACGCAATCGTACACCAACGGAAAAGGATTACAGGCTAAAGAAGATGCTACAGAAAAGCAAATTGCATTGCGAAATGCTTGGTTGAAGGGTTAGAATTAAAACAAAAAACCCGAAACAAATGTTTCGGGTTTAAGTGGTGCCTCCAA
>JAUVAS010000018.1 GCA_030591585.1 Flavobacterium sp.
GTGAGACCATCTGAGGTATTTCCTCAACTCGTTTCCTATAGGTACTATGACTTCTGCTGACTTCTCTACCTAACCAACGCGTAGTTGTAGAGACCTCCCCAGGTAATGACATCTTCTTTCGCTCAATAACTGCCGTATCTACATAAGTACCTTTTTGCTATTCTTTAGGGCGTTACAATGACCCGTCCTGAAATATGTATACACTAAACAACAAACTTACATTTCAATTTTGAAAATTGTAACTTTTAAGTTACCTTTGTCGAATGAATAAAGTCAGAGAAGTAATTGCTTACAAACACTATTTTGAGGAATTCTTGTTAAAACAACCTACAAAAGTTCAAAATAAGATTTATAAGGTTCTCGAAATAATTGAAACTTACGAACGAGTTCCTTCAACTTATTTAAAAGCAATCGTTGGCGTAAAAGGACTTTATGAAGCACGAATTAAATTAGGTTCGAACATCTGGAGAGTGTTTTGTTTTTTTGACAAAGGAAAACTCATAATCCTATTGAATGGCTTTACAAAGAAAACTCAAAAAACCCCTAAAAAAGAAATTGACAAAGCTATTAATTTAATGAATTCATATTATGAAAACAAAAGAAAATAAAATGGAAACTAAAAGTTGGAAAGACATTAAAGATTCCGTTTACGGAAAAAAAGGAACTGATCGCAGAGATGAGCTTGACCGGAATTTTGAATCTTTTAAAATCGGACTCCTACTCCGAAACGCAAGAGAAGAGAAAAATCTAACTCAAGAACAACTTGGCGGATTAGTAAATAAAAAGAGAACTTATATTTCTAGAATTGAAAATAATGGAAGTAACATGACATTAAAAACATTATTTGATATTGTAGAAAAAGGACTTGGTGGAAAAGTTAATATTTCAATAGAGGTATAATAAGTACATGGTTACAACACCGCCTATAATTCATTACGGCTGAATTCCCTATCGAAAATTCAAGCTTATGTATTATCTTCGGTCTTTAACGGAAAAATCCTATCGAATTTGTCAGCAACAAAATCATACCAAAAACCACTGTAACTAATCAAACAATACTCAATTCAATAAACATTTAAAATGAAAAAACTATTTACACTATTTATCTATTTAATTAGTTTGGTTACCTACTCTCAAAATCAAGATTACTTTATAGTCAACAATGTGAAAACATATTGCAGCAATTTGAGCTTTGAGATAACCAGTCAAAGTTATTTAAGTAGTATTAGCTATACTGATACTAATGGAAAAAAGATTGAAATTAAAGGCCGCAAGAAAGTCCCAAACGTTGCGACTTTCTATATGAATGGAAATCTTATTGATAAAATACCTCAGAAAGTAGATAAACCAAAAAAATATATTAAATGGGCCCAAAGAGTTGTTGACGGGAAATTAATTGTAAATTATTATCATAATGAAATGACTTATACTTATTGGGAAAGCGATGGTGACCTCAAAGATATTACCACCGGAATTACAAAACATTTTGTAAAAATGCCAAATGGCACCTATTATGATATAAGAAGTAGTAAAGATAGAAAGAAACATATTATTCCTTATTTAAAAAAATGCGCAAAATTTAACTCGGAATATAAAGGAGATTTTAAAAAAAATGATTTTAATGAAATTATCACACTGTACAATCAAGTGTGTGAATGACTACAGCTAACACCGGTAATCGTTGCTCAAGCTCAAATAAATCAAAATAATTAAAGAAAAAGCCTCGTTTTAAGAGGCTTTGCTTTTGCATTTAGTCTAATCACTCTTTTTTCTGGATTAATAAAAAAAACGCTCCTGCGCGATTGTATCATGTGGCAATTATACTTAACAGATTTAATCAAAGCTGCGAAAAACTACACTATTTTTCAACAGACTCTTGTTCATCATAATAATAAAAATATAGCTTTTAGTACGGGTTTACTCCAATGCTCCTTCGGGTTTACTTCGGGTGAGTTCGGGTCAACCTATTAATATCTCTATACCTTCGTGTCTAAGCCGTGTTAGTTCTTGCTATTTATGAGGTCTAAATTATAAAAACAGGGTATAAAAAAAGCAGCTAACTTACGTCAACTGCTTATTTCTAGTTTATCATAAAAAACTTACAATAAATCTTTTTCAATAACACTTTTTAAGGCATCTTTTGGTAAAGCACCTGCTTGCATCATAGGCTGTTTATCCATCGGGATAAATAACATAGACGGTATCGATCTAATCTGGAAAACTGAAGATAGTTCACGTTCCACTTCAGTATCTACCTTATAGATAGTTACTTTGTCTTTGTAATCATCAGATAATTCTTCTAAAATAGGTGCTACCATTTTACATGGTCCACACCAATCTGCATAAAAATCGATGATGGAAGGTTTGTCTCCTTTATATTTCCATTCTTTTTCTGTTGTATAATCAAAAACTTCTTTTTTGAATTGCTCTGCGGTTAATTTAACTGTTGGCATAATTTATATATTTAATTTGAGGCAAAATTACAGCAACATGTAACTTTACACAGTAACAAATGTAACCCAGCATGGTAACATTTGTTACTTAGTTGAAAAGAAAACTACAGCCTACTTTTCAACAGAATTAACTTACCTTTGAAAAAGAAATAAATGTTTAAAACTAATAACATTAATTGCCATATTAAACGTTGGCTTTATTAATGGACAAGAACAAGAAACATCTGCTTCTGCTGAATAATTACCTAAGCTTCGGTTACTTACTAGCTTTCAACCGCTGCATAATAACATTCGCTTGAGAAATTTTTCCTTGCCCTTGATAAATTAATGCCAATAAATAGTTGAAATCTGGATTTTTACTATCTATTTTTAAAGCATCTTTAATATACTTTTCAGCAGAAATTAAATCTTTACTATCCTGATAATAGTAGGTAGCTAAATTATACATTGCTCTAATATGGTTTGGATTTAATTTAATTGCTATCTGTAATTCTGCTATGGCAAGTTCTTCATTATTATTTTCAAAAAACAAAAGTCCCTTTAAATAATGGGGGCGACTATTTGTAGCATCTAAAAACATCCACTTGTCTAATGTCTCCTTTGCTTTTTCGAAGTTATTATTCAAACTATAAGCTGTAGCTAAATTAGAAAATACAGGAAGCAATAAACTATCTTTAACTAAGGCCATTTCATAATGTTTAATAGCGTTAATCACATCGTTATTCTGAAGATAATAATCTGCCAATTGCATGCTACCCGTTGAAAAATCTGCATTGCTAAATAGCATGGTTTCTAATTCACCACGAGAAGTAACATAATTGCTTTTATCAATTCCGCTAAGTGTGTTTTCATCTAATCCTATAACTAATTGAGCCGCACCAATACGCACTAATTTCACCGAATCCTTCATGCTTTCTAAAGCGATAGAAAGACGTTCTTGAGGTGGTGAATTCCGGAACTTTATTAATACATTATACCTAACAATTGCTGATGAATCTTTTAAAGCAACTAATAATGATTGATATTGGTCTTGATTATAGTATTCTAAATTTTCTATTACAGTAGCTCTTGCAATTTCAGGATAGTTAAGATCGTTAATAAAAGCATCAAGCTCATTCCGCTGTACTTCGGTTATATTATTTTGAGAACTTACTAATAAGGCATCCGAGAAATGAGGAACTCGTTTTTCTCCAAAACGCTCTACAATAGCATTGGCAGCCCATTGATTGGTTTTATCTGTATGGCAGCTTGTACAAGCATTGGGTGTATCATACTTAACACTTTGATCGGGTCTTGGTATTCTAAAGCTATGATCTCTACGGAAATCATTTCCCATATAATTTTTACCTGTCATATGGCAGTTAATACATTGACTCGCTTCTGTATCTTTTTTATGGAAATAATGGGTTTCAGTTTCATAATTTGCAGGAACATGACATTGCAGACATAATTTATTTCCTTCAAACTTTAATTTTAAAGTGTGTACATTATGACAGTCGTTACATTTAACTCCTTCGTCAAACATTTTACTTTGCATAAAAGAGCCGTACACATAATCCTCCTCCTCTATTTGTCCGTCACCATGATAATAATTGGTAGTTATGTTCTGAACCATATATTGGTCTTCAAACTTTGTTCCCGGAACTAAGTTCTTGGTGAGTTTAACTCTTCTCGCATGACAAGAGGCACATTGGTCTAATTGCTCTTTTTGATTTCTTCCTGTAAGGATATAGGTAGTATCGTCTTCCAATTTATTTTCAGTCCAAGCAAGGTGTTTTTCGGCTGGACCGTGGCAGCTTTCACAACTCACATTGATAGACGAATAAGTAGTATTAAACTCATCTTCTTCAATTAAATAATCCTTTTTTAGGTTGGTAGAGTGACACTCGGCGCACATCGTATTCCAATTTTGTGCTCCTTTTGTCCAATGTAACCAATCATGGGGAGCAATAGTATCACCTTTATACTGATGGTACCATTTTTTTTGAATCACATCCCAAGTAACTCGCAACACCTGTTTTCTTCCTTTATCAAAATCTACTAAGTATTGCTGAAGTGGTGTTACTCCAAACGTATAATCTATCTTATATTCCTTTTCAGTATTATCAATTTCATTAATTCGAACCCAAAATTTATTTTCCTTTTTAAAGAAAAAATAAGCAACGCCATCGATGGTTGTTTCAATATTATTAAAATCTCCTAAAACTGAAGTATCATCAGCAATCATCATAGCTAAATCATGATGAGAACCTTTCCAAAGATTATATTCAGTTTCATGACAAGAAATACAGTTAGCATCTCCTACATAGCCATCAATATAGTTAGTTGAGGTTTGTGCAATTTCAGTATAATTATTTTTATTAGAATCTAACTTGCATGAAATAAATAATAGAGAAAAAAGAATAAGATATATTGGGTACAGATTGAATCTCATATAGTAGTGTTTCATTTGCTAAAGTAAAATAACATTCTATAAATAAAACATAAAACCAAAACTTATTCGCATTGCGTCTCTATCTTTAACCTCATCAATTAAAACATCATTTGCTAAACCTATAAAATCAATTGTTTTCACTCCATAATCTAATTCTAAACCAATAGTCATCCTTTCAAACGGTTCATACATAATATTAAAAATACCATACGTATGAATACTTGAATAATCCCCATTCAAAATCAAAATATCATCAACGGGGTCATTTGGCAGGTCACTTAATATGATAAAACGTTCCATAGTATCAAATTTATAATGAGTAAAACCAAACACTACATTTGAATGGAATTTAGGTGTGAAATAATATTCGTAAGAAATCCAACCTCCATAAGAGGGTGTGGTATTAAAACTATTACCAGTAGTTCGATAACCATCGTATCCTAATCCAGAAATACTAGTTAGATAAGCGTTAATTCCTTTACCAGCGATTAATTGAAACTGTAAAATATTCTTTCGTTCAGTTTTATAAATTCCACTAAAAGTAAAGCCATACCCTATAAAATCATCAACCTCCCCTGCGAGTTTATATCGTATATTTCTTAGTATAGATGAAACTCTTAAATGTCCCCATTCTTTTTTATATTTTAACGCAGCTGTCAAATCTGGTGTTACTTGGTTTGCTTCTTCTACCAAAGGTTCAATTTCCCCTAACGAAATATAATCTATTATTGGCGCTTCTAAACTAACTTCATAAATCCATTGCTTATTTTTAAAAGTATTAAAATACTTTATGTGTGGAGACCTTGCCCAAACACCTGAAGGAGGTCCCTCCCATTCCATTACATTAGGCCAAAGGTATTCATCCCCAAAATTATTCCAGTTTTGCCCAATTTGCCAGTGATTGGTTTCTACATAAGCTTTCCGTAATCGCATATGTCCATTTCCTCCCCAAAAATCAAACTCAACAACAGCTTTCACATTTTCGCCGCCAGTTGTTATATAGTCACCTTGTATAAAGAGTTGAGTTTGATACATGTCCATTTTAAAACTTTGAGAATCATCGGTTTCAAAAACATTTATATGACCTATATTAAATGTTTCACTATTTTGTAAACCACCATATACGTCGTAATATCCATTTAATTTCATATTAATCCCCAATGCTCCTTTTGCTCTTGGCAAGTCGTTTATGGAGTCATGAGATCGTACTGTTAAAACACGATCGCCTTTATAGGTTTGACTAAAAGCCAAAAATGAAAACATGAAAGTTAATAAAAAGAGGTATTTTGATTTCATATTATATAAATTTGCAAAACATAATTTACTAATTTAGTTCATTTAGATTAATAATAAAACCTAGAGATGAAAAATACAACTAAAGGAAATTACAAAGCAATTTTAGCCTATATCACTTTTATAGGATTAATTATTGCCTATGTTTTAAATATGGATGATAAAGATAAGTTTGTTTCTTATCATATTAAAAACATGTTTGGTTTAGTAATTCTTTTGTTTATATCAACAACTTTTTTTGAGGGCAATTATATTTTGCAGTATTTAGGGCAACTTGTCTGGGTTGTCACTTTTTTTATGTGGGTATTCTCATTATTAATGGCTATTACAGGAAAAACTAAAGGGATCCCTATTATAAGTGAATTATTTCAGAAATGGTTTAAATTTTTAGATTAACAAATGAACAAACAAAAACTCTCCTTAGAGCACAACTATAAAGCTCCTATAAATAACACAGAAAAATCACCTGTAATTATTATGTTGCACGGCTACGGAAGCGATGAAAACGACTTATTTTCCTTTGCCAGCGAATTGCCAGATAATTACACCATCATTTCATTAAAAGCTCCTTATGCGATGCAACCCTACGGAAATGCTTGGTATGCCATTCATTTTGACAATGTTGATGGAAAATGGAGTGATGATAAACAAGCTGTTGAGTCTAGAGATTTAGTGATAAAGTGTATAGATGAAATAATTTCTTCTTATAATATTGACCCAGAAAACATTACTTTATTAGGTTTTAGTCAGGGTACTATTTTAAGTTTTGCAGTTGCTTTAAGTTATCCTGAAAAAATTAAAAATGTAATCGGATTAAGTGGTTATATTAATGAAGCTATTTTTAAGGAAAATTATGCTGAAAACAATTTTAGCAAACTGAATATTTATTCTTCACACGGAAGTGTAGATCAAGTAATTCCTGTAGATTGGGCTAGAAAGACACAACCCTTTCTACAAAACTTAGGGATCAACTGTGAATACTCTGAATTTCCAGTAGGTCACGGTGTGGCTCCTCAAAATTTTTATGAACTGAAAGAGTGGTTGTTAAGATATTTGTAATTTCGAAAAATATCATATATCCTTCGATACAATTCCAATGAAAATATTGGAATCACTCAGGGAACTTCAATGCTCCATGGTCATAGAGTATCCCGATTTTTCTTCGGGATGTATCGAAATGACCTAGTTAATATGAGGGATATAATAAAGATGCCACCGAAGTCAATTCAATTTTCTTATCATTTGTAATATAATATTCAATAATCATTTCTCCCCAATACTTCCCATCTGTATAATCAGCAAGAATCCACTTATAATTTAAAAATTTCAATTTATTAATCTTCATAGCGCCGTTAATTCCTTCATAGGGAACAATGGAATTATCTCCTTTAGAAAGATTTTTATCGTAAATAAATTCTGAAACTAATTTTTCAATATCATTTGCTTCAAAACCCAAGCTTTCAAAATAGGCCATTGCATTTTCATTGCCTTGTAGTGTAAAATAATTTAAGTCTACCACCTTACTAGATAAGACTTCAACCGAATCTGTCGCTTTTTTAAGCTCCGTTTTAAGCAATTTTATTTTACCTCTAAGTGATTCAATTTTGTTTTCTTGCTTTTCGAATATCTTTTTTTCATTCATATACTGAAATACAACAAACAGCATTGCAAAAAAGAATAAGTACATAAAAATGGTTCTTCTCATAATTATAGGGTGATTTTTAAAGTGTCATACGCTAAGAAAACATTTTCAGGAAGTGATTTTTCAACCTCTTCATGAAATCCTAGCAAATGACTAATATGTGTTAAATATGCTTTTTCTGGTTTAATAGTTTCAATTATCACTAAAGCTTCAGACAAACTTAAATGCGAATGGTGAGGTTCTTCTCTTAACGCGTTTATCACTAAAATTTTAGTTCCTTTTGCTTTTTCTAGTTCTTCTTCAGTTATAGTCTTAACGTCGGTTAAATACGTAAAATTGTCTATTCTGAATCCTAAAACTGATAAATTTCCATGCATAGCTTCAATGGGTATAACAGTCTTCCCTCCTATTACAAATGTATTCTCTTTTGAAATTTCAATTTCTTGGATGGTGGGTGTTCCTGGATATTTATTTTCAGTTTCAAAAATATATGAATAACGTTGATGCAAGTATCTAAAAACTCGTTGATGTGCATAAAAAGGAATATCGCCTTGTCTAAAATAAAAAGGCCTAATATCATCTAATCCTGCGGTATGGTCACTATGCTCGTGGGTAAGTAAGATACCATCGACTCTATTGCAATTTTCTCGGAGCATCTGCTGCCTAAAATCTGGTCCACAATCAATTACAAAATTGAAGGTATCCCAAGACAGCAAAACAGAAACTCGTAGGCGTTTATCTTTTGGCTGATCACTTTTACAAACTGGATGACTACTTGCAATAACAGGTATTCCTTGAGAAGTTCCGGTTCCTAAAAAAGTGATTTTCATTTTACAAAAGTAAAGAAAAAATAAAATCATAGTATACTATGATTGGATAAAGTTTAGCGTTGTTTTCTAGCTAGAATACATGTAACCATAGTTACAAAACATAACTGAAATTTTGCTGAAAATGACACTATATCACTATATTTGCGACACTTAAAGCTATATTTTAAAATAAAATATTTTAGCCTAAAATATGACATAAGTCAGAATAAATATAGTTTAATATTTATAAATTTGCTCAGGAAATTAAAAAATAAAATATGAAAATAGGTATCATTAAAGAAACTCAAAAAGGAGAAAAGCGTGTTTCAATTTCTCCTAAGATAGCCAAGCAGCTTATTGAAGAAGGGTTTGAAATTTTGGTTGTAAAAGATGCTGGTGAATCATCGCAATACAAAAATTCTGAATACAAAGACATTGGAGCCACGATAGAAAGTCGTGGTGTTGTTTTTAAAGAAGCTGATGTTCTTGTAAAGATTAATCCTTTTGATGAAGAGGAATTGAAATTGATTGACAAACATCATATTTTAATGAGTCAATTATTTCATAAATCAAATCCAGAACTTATTAAAGAAATAGCTTCAAAAGGAGCAACTGCTTTTTCAATGGATGCGATGCCTCGTATTTCTAGAGCACAAGACATGGACGTTTTAAGTTCTCAAAATAACTTAGCAGGTTACAAAGCTGTTATTAAAGGAGCCTATGAAATGACAAAAATATTCCCATTAATGATGACAGCTGCTGGTACCATTACACCTTCTAGAGTATTAGTCTATGGTGTTGGTGTTGCTGGTTTACAGGCAATTGCAACTGCTAAAAGATTAGGTGCTGTTGTTGAAGCAACTGATATTAGAATGGAAACTAAAGAGCAAACAGAATCTTTAGGCGCAAAGTTTATTTCAGTTGACAATGAAGGAGAAGAGTCTGAAGGAGGTTATGCCAAAGAAGCTTCAGAAGATTATAAAAAACGACAACAAGAAGCGGTAAACGAATCATTATTTAAAGCAGATTTAGTTATTACAACTGCAATGGTTCCAGGACGTAGATCTCCAGTTTTAATAACAGCAGAACAAGTTTCACAAATGAAAAATGGTGCAGTAATTATAGATTTAGCTGCTGCTCAAGGAGGAAATTGTGAATTGAGTAAAATGAATAAGAATGTAATATCAAATGGTGTTAAAATTATTGGATCAACGATATCTCCTGAGAGTGTTTCTACAAACGCAAGTGATCTCTTTGCCAAAAACATGTACAACTTCATTATACATTTAACCGAAGACAACAAATTTAAATGGGATCTTGAGGAAGAAATTACAGATACTACTTTAATAGTAAAAGATGGAGAAATTAGACAAAACGGTAAAACTAAATAAATATGAATGAATTAATAGATTTTATTAGCAATAACCTTCAAATGATATATATCGTTGTACTAATGATATTCGTTGGGGTTGAAATAATTGGACACGTACCAGCTGTATTGCATACGCCTCTAATGTCTGGAGCAAATGCCATACATGGGGTTGTAGTAATTGGTGCAATTTTAGTAATGCTGGGTTCTGAACCTGATAACATATTAGCGTTATCATTAGGTTTTGTAGCGGTACTATTAGGTACATTAAACGTGGTTGGTGGATTTGTTGTTACCGATCGCATGTTAGAAATGTTTAAAAAGAAAAAATAATGGAATATATATTTAGTCTCGAAATAATTTATCTAATAGCATCTATAACTTATATTTTAGGTTTAAAGATGCTTGGAAATCCAGAAACTGCTAGAAATGGTAATCTTATTGCAGCTGGAGGTATGACCATCGCAATATTTGGTACTATATTCTTATACCAAGGAGAAATACCAATGCTCATTTATTCATTAATTGGTATTGGACTTCTTTTAGGAACCGTTGTAGGCTGGTTAGTTGCTAAAAAAGTAGCTATGACCAAAATGCCTGAATTGGTTTCCATATTTAATGGTATGGGTGGTGCCAGTGCAGCTTTAATTGGTTTAATTGAGTTTAATCACTATACAGGAGACACGTTGTCTATTGTTACCATTTTAGCTGGAATCATCATTGGTAGTATTTCTTTCTCTGGTAGTATGATTGCTTGGGCAAAATTAAATGGAACACTTAATAAGCCTTTCCGTTTACCAAAATATAATTTGCTTAACAACTTAATGTTTGTATTATTAATTGTTTTTGCCGCTTTTATAGCTTGGTCAGGTTCCGATAGTCAACTTTACTTATACATCCTATTTTTTGGCGCATTAGCTTATGGTGTGTTATTTGTACTTCCTATTGGAGGTGCAGATATGCCTGTTGTTATTTCATTGTTAAACTCCTTTACAGGATTAGCAGCAGCATTAGGTGGATTCCTTTACGGAAACATGGTAATGTTAACGGGTGGTATTTTAGTAGGTTCCGCTGGAACAATTCTAACATTCGCGATGTGTGATGCAATGAACAGATCTTTAGTAAATGTAATTTTCGGTGGATTTGGTGATACCGACTTGACAGTTGGAGAAGGAACAGATGGTCCTCAAGGAAGTATTAAAAAAGCAACTGTAAGTGATGTTGCAATTTTAATGAATTATTCACAAAGAGTAATCATAGTCCCTGGTTATGGTTTAGCTGTAGCACAAGCACAACATGCGATTCATGAATTAGAGCAATTACTTGAGAAAAAAGGGGTTCAAGTTAAATACGCGATTCACCCAGTTGCAGGTAGAATGCCTGGACATATGAATGTTTTATTAGCTGAAACAAATGTGGCGTATGAAAAATTAGCTGAAATGGACGATGTAAATCCAGAATTTCCAAATACAGATGTTGTTTTTGTAGTAGGTGCAAATGATGTAGTAAACCCTGCTGCTCATAATGATCCATCAAGTCCAATTTATGGAATGCCAATATTAGATGTTGAAAATGCTAAAAGCATCATCATTAATAAACGTACTATGAATCCTGGTTATGCAGGTATACAAAATGAATTGTTTTTTAATGACAAAACATCCATGCTATTTGGTGATGCAAAATCTGTTATTCAAGCATTAATTTCTGAATTAAAAGGAATGTAACACTCTATTTAGTTCAAAATTAAAAAAACCACCGCCATTAAATTGGGGTGGTTTTTTTAATTAATAGATATATTATTTTTTATACTTTTGTCGGTAAGAAAAAATAGCTATGTCAGTCAAATTAAAAGGAGATAAAGAAATAAGTAAAGTTTTAACAATAAAGCAGAAAGCTTTACAGATAAATCTTAACGAAAACATCTACGGAACTTTTGCAGAAATTGGAGCTGGACAAGAAACAGTTCGTAATTTTTTTAGAGCAGGTGGTGCCTCAGGAACCATTGCAAAAGCCATGTCTGCTTACGACAAAGATTTTTCTGATGCTATTTACGGCAATGAGCCTGGTAATCGTTATGTGACTGAAGCGCGTCTAAAAAACATGCTAGCTTATGAAATTGAACTTATTGAAGACCGATTAAGCAGGAGTAAACATCCCGAAAAATTATTTTTCACATATGCAAATACAGTTGCTACCATAGATTTTTCTAAAAAATTTAAAGGCCATGGTTGGGTTGGTGTTAAGTTTCAGTTAGATCCTTTAGAGGGGTATAATGAAATTATTATACACCTTCGTTTTAAACAAACCAATGCACAATTACAACAAGAAACCCTAGGTATTTTAGGTGTAAACTTAATCTTTGGCGGATTTTATATGCATGATAATCCAAAAGAAATTGTAAGATCCCTTTACGATAATATTGAAAAAGACCAGATAGAAATTGATATGATCAACTTCTCTGGATCTAGATTTAATTATGTTGATAACCGATTGATGAGTTTACAGTTGGTTAAAAATGATATGACCAATGCGGTTATGTTTGGTCCAGATGGGAACAACCTATTACCTGCTCAGGAGTTATACAAAAAAAACATCCTGACTCTTCGCGGAAGTTTTAGACCTGTTACCAAGGTCAATATGGATATTTATCAAAAATCTAAAGAACTATTTTTACAAGAGAAAAAAGTCGAGGAAAAAAACACCAAGATCATTACTGAAATAACTCTTTCCAATTTACGTGCAGAAGGAGAAATTAATGAGAGAGATTTTTTAGATAGAGCAGAATTATTATGTTCTCTAGGTCAAACTGTAATGATTACCAATTTTCAAGAGTACTACAAACTGGTTGAGTACTTCTCTGAATTTACAAAAGCTAGAATGGGATTAGCGATGGGAGTTTACAATCTAATTCAAATTTTTGATGAAAAATACTACAGACACTTAAGTGGTGGTATATTAGAAGCTTTTGGTAAATTATTCTTCAAAGATTTAAAAGTATATCTATACCCACTTAAAAATCATGAAACAGGAGAACTACTTACTAGTGAAAACTTAAAAGTACACCCTCGTATGAAAGAATTATATAAATTCTTTAAGTACAACGGAAAAATGCTTGACATCAAAGATTTTGATCCTAGTATCTTAGATATCTTATCAAGAAATGTACTCAATATGATCGCTAACGGTGAAGAAGGCTGGGAAGAAATGCTTCCTAAAGGTATTTCTGAAACAATTAAAGAAAAAAGACTCTTTGGTTATTCAAAAAGAAATTTTCTGAAATAATACAAATTAATTTAAGGGTTTAATATTTGATCTGAATGATGCTTGGTCTTCACCTTGTCTATCACACGTTCAACAACTCCATTTACATCAATAATAAATGTTTTACGATAAATACCATCATATTCTCGTCCCATAAACTTTTTTGGCCCCCAAACACCAAAAGTGTTAATAACAGCTTTGTCTTCATCTGCTAATAAAGGAAATGGAAACTTATATTTATTTCTAAAATTTGTCTGTCTTTTTTCGCTATCTGCGCTAACACCAAGTAATTCGTATCCCTCCTCTTGTAGAATTTCATAATTATCTCTTAAATTACAAGCTTCCATAATACATCCTGGAGTACTCGCTTTTGGGTAGAAAAACACAACGAATCGTTTTCCGTTATAATCTGATAATGAAATTGAATTTCCATCTTGATCATTTGCTGTAAAATTTGGAACCTTATCTCCTGCTTTTAATGTGTTCATGTGTTTCAGTTTTATTTTTTATAGGCAACACATACTATTCGTTATTAATCATTCCTTTAAATGATAAACTTTCTAGCATGCTCGTTTCATTTTTATACTTTTGTGTAAAAGTACATAAAATGACAAAACAAGAAAAGACAGTTTTCATAATTAACACATTGAATCATTTATTTCCAGAAACTCCAATACCTTTAGAACATAAAGATCACTACACACTGTTAATCGCTGTATTACTTTCTGCCCAAAGTACCGATAAAGGTGTTAATAAAATTACTCCTATTTTATTCGGAATTGCAGATAACCCCTACGATATGGTAAAACTTTCTGTTGAAGAAATTAGAGAAATCATTAAACCCGTTGGATTATCACCTATGAAATCTAAAGGGATTCACGGACTTTCAGTAATATTAATAGAAAAATACAACGGAAACGTTCCTAATACATACGAAGCCTTAGAAGCTTTACCTGCTGTTGGTCACAAAACGGCTAGTGTAGTAATGTCACAAGCTTTTAATATTCCCGCATTTCCTGTTGACACTCATATACATAGATTGATGTATCGCTGGGGATTAACAAACGGAAAAAATGTGGTTCAAACAGAAAAAGACGCGAAACGATTATTTCCTGAGGGTTTATGGAATAAATTACATTTACAAATTATTTTCTACGGAAGGCAATATTCTCCAGCAAGAGGATGGGATTTAGAGAAAGATGTGATTACAAAAACTATTGGAAGAAAAACAGTTTTGAAAGAATATTACAAATCAAAACGTTAAAAATTAGGCATAAAAAAACCTCGAAAATAATTCCGAGGTTTTTCCAAAGTTTAGTTTAGAAGTGCTTCAAACTTCAATTTATTATAATCTATAACACTTAAAGCCTTTGAGTAATCCAGAAGAAACTTTATTGTTTCTTCTTTTGGAACCATATTTTTATTCACGCGCTCCGTACGTGAGGTTTCAGAGTACATTTTTTGCATATAATTGTTGTTTTAAGGTTAATGTTACCTAATAACGTAGCAAAAAATAATTTATTGTACTAGTTTATCAACACAATGTTATGTTTATCAATTACTTTGCGTAAATTAATCAATGCGTAACGCATCCTTCCAAGTGCAGTATTAATACTAACCCCTGTTTGATCGCTTATATCTTTAAAGCTCATTTCTTTGTAAATACGCATCATAAGGACTTCTTTTTGATCTTCTGGAAGCTCTTCAATAATACGTCTTATATCTTCTTCAACTTGACTTTTAATCATCTTCTTTTCAGCATTTAAATCCCCATCAGAGAGTACCGAAAAAATATTAAAATCAGTATTATTTTCAAATTTTGGCATTCTATTGTTCTTTCTAAAATGATCGATTACCAAATTATGTGAAATTCGCATAACCCAAGGAATAAATTTCCCTTCTTCGTTATATGCTCCTTTTTTTAATGTTTTAATTACTTTAATAAAAGTATCCTGAAAAATGTCTTCTGCAACATCTCTATCAAAAACCTTTGAATAAATAAAACTGTAAATTCTTTGCTTATGGCGAGTAATTAATTCGCTTATTGAAGATTCATCGCCTTTCATATATGCACCTACTAGCTGTGCATCTGTAACTTTACTTTTTATCATAACAGTACTTTTAAATAACAAACAACTCATTAGTTGGGTTGTTTAGATTCTATTTTTTATTTAAAAAAGTAATATTATGCTATAGGCAATAATTTAATTAATGTTCTTGTGAGGGGTAAATATAATGACAAAGTATTGACAAATGCAAAAAAAAGTGAGTTTTTTCTACAAAAAAATAATATTTAGACTTTTTTTAATTCTCAAAATCTAAGTAGTATCTTTGCGAAATTCAAAGAATCCCTGATATACTAAAATTGAATTTTGACAAACTAGATACTAAAAAACACATCCTAATACAGGGTGCAAAATTACATAACCTTAAAAATATCTCGGTAGTAATACCTAGAAACAAACTGGTTGTAATTACAGGACTTTCTGGTAGTGGAAAATCTAGCTTAGCCTTTGACACACTATATGCAGAAGGGCAACGTAGGTATGTTGAAAGTCTATCTTCTTATGCGCGTCAGTTTTTAGGAAGACTCAACAAACCTAAAGTAGATTCTATAAAAGGTATTTCTCCTGCAATTGCTATTGAGCAAAAAGTAAACTCTACCAACCCGCGTTCAACTGTTGGAACTTCAACAGAAATTTATGATTATTTAAAGTTATTATACACTCGTATTGGAAAAACAATCTCTCCAATTTCTGGAAAAGAAGTTAAAAAAGATACGAGTACAGACGTTATCAACTATATAAAAAAGTTTCCTGAAGGCGAAAAATTATTACTCCTTGCTCCTATTCATTTGGAAGAAGGACGTACCATGAAAAATAAATTACAAGCACTTTCTCAACAAGGATATGCTCGTATTAAATTTGATGACTCTATTGTTAGAGTAGAAGACTTGAAAGGAAAATCGATTCCTAAAAACCTTCAATTAGTAGTAGATCGTGTAATTACTAAAAATGATGAAGATTTTTATAATCGACTGGCTGATGCTGTTGAAATAACTTTTTTTGAAGGAAAAGGGGAATTATATATTGAAAATATTTCAGACTTGTCTTCCGAAGCAATTGCGAAGGGAAATAAATCTTTAAAAGAATTCAATAATCGTTTTGAAGCCGATGGCATCGTTTTCTTTGAACCCAATGTACATTTATTCAGTTTTAACAATCCTTACGGTGCTTGTCCTAAATGTGAGGGTTATGGTGATGTAATAGGAATCGATGATGATTTGGTAATGCCTAACACAGCGCTTTCAATATTTGAAAATGCAATTTTCCCTTGGCGAGGCGAATCTATGAGTTGGTATAGAGACCAGTTGGTAAATAGTGCCTATAAATTTGATTTTCCTATACATAAACCTTGGTTTGAACTTTCTGAAGAACAAAAACAGTTAGTTTGGGAAGGAAATGAACATTTTGAAGGATTGAATGATTTCTTTTCATTTTTAGAATCTAAAAGCTATAAAATTCAAAACCGAGTAATGCTTTCTCGGTATCGAGGAAAAACAAAATGTAGCACTTGTAAAGGAAAACGATTAAGACCCGAAGCAGGCTATGTAAAGGTAAACGACACTTCTATACAAGAATTGGTAGAACTACCCTTAGAGAAAGTTGTTGATTTTTTTAAGAATTTAAAATTAAATAAATACGATCAAAAAATTGCCAAACGATTATTAATTGAGATTAACAACCGACTTGCATTTTTAATAGATGTTGGTTTAAGTTATTTAACTTTAAATAGAAAATCTAATACTTTATCTGGAGGAGAATCACAACGTATAAATCTTGCAACGTCAATTGGGAGTAGCTTAGTGGGATCTATGTACATACTGGATGAACCAAGTATTGGATTACATCCAAAAGATACCGAACGACTTATAAAGGTTTTAAAATCGCTTCGGGATTTAGGCAATACCGTTATTGTAGTAGAACACGATGAAGATATTATGAAAGCTGCAGATGAAATAATTGATATTGGTCCAGAAGCAGGGACATTTGGTGGTGAAGTTGTTGCAACAGGTTCTTATAAAAATTTATTAAAATCGAATTCACTTACTGCTCAATACCTCAACGGAAAATTATCAATTAAAGTCCCTTTAAAACGAAGAACTTCAAAAAATAATATTCGATTAATTGGTGCCAGGCATAATAACCTTAAAAATATTGATGTTAGTTTTCCTTTAGGTTGTTTTACTGCTATTACAGGTGTTTCGGGAAGTGGAAAGAGTACACTTGTCAAGAAAATACTATATCCTGCTATGCTCAAGGAAGTTGGCGGTTATGGTGAAAAAGCAGGTCAGTTTACAAAATTAGAAGGTGATTTTTCTAGTATTAAAAGTGTAGAATTCATTAATCAAAACCCCATTGGACGTTCCAGTCGTTCCAACCCTGTAACGTATATTAAAGCTTATGATGATATTAGAGCTTTATATGCAAGGCAAAAATTATCTGACATACGAGATTATAAAGCAAAACATTTCTCGTTTAATGTAGATGGTGGGCGTTGCGAAAATTGTAAAGGTGAAGGTGAAGTAACCATCGAGATGCAGTTTATGGCAGATGTTCACTTAGAATGTGAAATATGTAAAGGCAAACGATTTAAAAAAGAAGTATTAGAAGTGCATTTTCACGAGAAAAGCATTCATGACATTCTGCATATGACAGTGGATGATGCTATAGATTTTTTTAGTTTACATAACGAAAAGAAAATCTTTAACAAATTACAACCTCTAAAAGATGTAGGTTTAGGTTATGTACAATTAGGACAAAGTTCTTCTACCCTTTCTGGTGGTGAAGCACAACGTATAAAACTCGCCTCTTTTTTAATAAAAGGAAACACTAAGGAAAAAGCACTCTTTATTTTCGATGAACCTACAACTGGGCTTCATTTTCATGACATCAATAAACTGTTAGCATCATTCTATGCCTTATTAGACAAAGGACATACAGTTATTGTGGTCGAACATAATATGGATTTAATTAAGTGCGCAGATCATATTATTGATCTTGGTCTTGAAGGTGGCGAAAAAGGTGGTGAGGTAATGGTAGAAGGTACTCCTGAAGAGGTCTCTATCAATGAAGAATCTTTTACTGCATCTTACTTGTTAGATAAAATTTAGTATCTTTATAAGATTACTCCCCGTATTTTATAATTCTAATTAAAATATTTTATAATGAAGATTTTACTTTTTACTTTAACTTTTTTGTTTTCAACTTTATCTTTTTCTCAGTACATACCAATGCTTGAAGAAGGGAATATCTGGAATGTAGATGTTTATACAGACATTTTTGACCCACCTGGGGGTGTTGATTGTTGCCGAACAGATACCATAAATTTCTCTTTAGGTGATATTGAAACTGTTAACGGAATAGATTATGTTAGAATTATTTTAAACGATAATAATAGTTGTCTTTTAAGAGAAGAAAATGGAATTGTTTACAAACTTAATGAAAATGAAAACATTGATAAAGTGCTTTTTGACTTTACACTTGAAGTCGGTGATGTCTTTTCAGTATTTGATAGTGCTTATGCTGATAATTCTCCGTGTAATCAATACTATGGAGGAGAGCCTTATGAGGATTTAACAGTAATTCAAGTTGATTATATTGAGCTCGCTGGAGAATTAAGAAAAGTAATAACATTTGATCTTTTTTTGATTGATAATCAAGCTCAATGGATTGAAGGAATTGGTAATATTTCTGGTTTTGATTTAATTTGGGAAATATTAGATATCACTGGTGGTTCACTTCTTGTTTGTTTTACAACAGGTGACGAAACTTATTTTTTTAATAATGCTACTTCTTGTGACAATACTACATTAGCAATTGGTGATAATTTTAAAAATAGAATACTACTTTATCCAAATCCCATTACAGATAGATCAATACTTCAACTTCCAATAGAAGCAGAAATTGACTATTTAAAAATTTATACTATTTCTGGAAAACTAATAAAAAATGAAATTATAAGTGCCAAGTATTTTGTTTTTAATAATATTAATTACGCTCCAGGACTTTACTTCTACCAAGTGTCTAGCAAAGGTAAAATTATCAAAACTGCTAAGTTTATTGTTAAATAAATCATAAACCAATCTTTATCAATTTTTATGGCACGGTGGTTGTAATTAGTAAACCGTAAAGTAAATGCTTTCATATTAATAAGTATAAAGTTTTGGTTAGTTAGTTTTTAAAATCCGTCTTCAGATTTTCTTGAGGGCGGATTTTTATTTTACACCTCCTCCTATATCAACCCAAAACCCCTGCAACAACTAGGTTTGTAATTCTTGGCACGGTCGTTGGTACTATAACATTGAACAACCAAAACCAATTTACTGGAATGTTTAACCCTTAAATTTTAAATCATGAAAAAATCAATCACAGTAACAATCGCAATTCTATTTATAAGCTTCTTTTCATTAAAAGCTTCAGAAGAAATTAATAATGACTTCTACGGAAATGGATATGGATATGGGAAATCCTACATTTTTGTAGCAGATAATGTTGAGTTTTCTGTTTTTCCTGATGGACAATTCGATTTCACCTATATTGGAAATAATACAAACGTATCTTTCAGTTCTCCTAATGTTAATATTAGTTATAACTCTGGTTATAATTATGATTTATTTGTGCAGTATGATGATTATGGTGCTGTTATACAAGTAGAAGATGTGCCAATTTATTACGATAAATATGGACGAATTGCACAAGCTGGAGATGTAGAAATTAGATATTCGAACAGACGTATTGTTAGAGTGGGTGGTTTATATGTTCATTATAACTATTCTGGTTATTATTCACATAGTACGGGTTATATAAATCCATTTAATTATTATTATGTATACCAACCTTGGCATACCTTCTATGTGAGACCTATCTATGCTAGTTGTATTGTTTACGACTATCCTTATAGACGATATTATGCTCCAATTAGATATAGCTATTACGATCACCATAATTACTATTCTAATAGAGGAAGAAACAATGTAGCGTATACTAATGGAAGAAGAAATTTTCACAAACCGGGAAGTAGGGTTCATAATAGAAATGGGAGATCTGTAGCTAATAGAGATTATAATCCAAACCGAAGAAATACAGCAATAAGTCAATCTAGTAGAAGAAATAATTCTACTTCTAGAATTGCTACAACTAATACTAGCAGAAAAACTTCTAAAAGATCTGAAAAAAATACAATTATTAATAGTAGTAATTCCAGTTCTAGACGAATAGCCAGTAATAACAAAGTAAATAGAGGAAATACTACTTCAACAAGCAATACTAGAAAAGTTTCTTATAAAAGGAATGTAAGTTCAAAGAAAAACAATAACAAATATTCTTCTAGTTCTAATAAAGCAACTAGCACCATAAAAAGAAATAATAATAGTAATAAAAGTAACCGAAGTTATTCAAACAAAGGCAATAGCACTAAAAGAATCGCTTCAACCTCGCAACGAAAATCTTCTGGTAACAGTTCATCAAATTCTAGAAGTGCCTCTTCAAAAAGAGGGCGAGGATTATAAAATTTTGGTTGGTTAGTTTACCCGGATAAATATAAAACAGGTTTGTTAAAACCCTCGTTAGGTATTATGCTTAACGAGGGTTTTTCTTTTAGTTAAATTATCGAGAGTTATAATTTTAAAACAGTTATGTTTTTGCTTTTAACTGCTTTTTCAATCTGTAGAAAAGCAACATTATCTTCTGCCCAATTAATTTTATTTAATAACTCAGATGCTTTTTGAAAACCTCCTAATTCTCGATGCATTTCTGCTAACAATAATAATTCTTCTTTGCTTTTAGGATTATAGATTTCTGTTAAACGTGTAAGATTGCTTTCAAAAACATCTTTTAAATTATTCGGTATTTGTTTATTATTATAACGTACATTATCATTTAAAGTTCGCCACAATTCAATTCTTAAAAACAATTCTCTTTCTTCAGTAGTTGCAAATCCTTTTTCTAACAACTCATTATAATAAGTTATTAATTTTAATTTATGGTCAGAATCAAATCCAGGAAATAAATCGGTGATACTATTTGCTTCAGGGAGATTATCTAATAAATACTCGGGATTTTCATTATCAATTTGCGCATCATCTTTCCAAAATGGCTCATAACATTCACTGCAAATTAGAATATTTTGTTCTATAGGTCTTGGTGGGTTACTTATGACTTTCCCATCTGAAAAAACTTCAGAATTTCTAATAGTATAAGACATCACACCAATTGTGTACATCTTGTTTTGGCAATGAGGGCAAGCTAAAACCTGAGTTCTTAATGTGGTCATTTACAAAGTTTAAGATTATAAATTTACGTTTTTATTCACTCTTAAAAAACGAATATTTATCTTATTTAAACCTTTATTTTACAAGGGATAATGCTTAAATTTACTCAACAAAAAAAAGATTGTGGCTGAACAGTTTTCAAATATTATAAAACTTGAAGAAAGGGTATCTCAAAAAACCCCAAAATATAAATTCAATACCCGATTAGCTCGTAAGGAAATCGAAGCCTTTGGTAAAGCGTATGGCATCTCTTTGTCAGAATCATATATACAATTCCTAGAACGTTTTAATGGCGGAATGATCCAAGAGGATGAAGATTATATGTATCTCGATATGACCGATTGGGAACCCGATGGCCCAAAATGGAGTAGTTTTTATTTTTACGATTTTGAAGAATTAATGGATAAGTATAGCGGTTTAAGCCTTGTCAATTGGTTGCTAAATGATGATTTTGAAGGTACCTACCCTATCATTCCTATTTGTAAAACTCCTGGTCCAGATCAAGATATCATCTTTATGGTTTCAAATAAAGGTTTAGAAAAAGAATCTCCTGTATTTTTAAGTGTTTCAGGATCTGGAAAATATTTCTGTACAAAAATAGCTAGAGACTTTAATACCTTTTTAGGTTATTATATTGAGAGTGATGGATTTCCTGCGATGTTAGCTGATGACATAGAACCTTCCTGGCAAGTATTTATGGAAAAGAATCAAATACTAAAGATTGCCAACAAAAAAGAATCGTATTCAGAAAGTATTACCAGAAACAGTGCACATTTACAATTATTTCCCGAAGATAAATGGACTTATTGTGAAAGGGGGAATTTCTATATGTTCGATGGGCAGTTAGAGTTAGCATTAGCAGATTTTAATAAAGCTATTGAGCTAGATGAAAATGAAGGGTTTTTTTATCATTGTAGAGGAGATTTAATCCTTGACCATGGAAATCCTAGAAAAGCATTAATCGACTTAGATATTGCTGTCAACATAGAACCAGATAATAAAATGTTTTTAAAAAGAAGAGCAGATGCTTTTTTAAAACTTAATATGCTTGAAAAGGCACTTGAAGATTGTACTATGGCGCTTGCTTTAGATAATAAATACACTTTAGCCTTATATACCAGAATTAGGGTTTATAAAGCCTTAGGTGAAGATGAAAAAGCAGATGCAGATACTGAATTTTTAGATAGTATTGTTGAATAAAAACCTCGAAGCATAAGTTTCGAGGTTTTTAAGATAGTATCCGAAATTAATTCTTTTCAAAATAATCTTCTGTCTCTTGGTATAAACGCGTAATATATTTCATTGTTATTTCATTAGGTGTATTCATAACAGTATCGAAATCCCATTTTTCTCCTTCTATTCGATCTGGGCCTACCAATGTATAAAAGTAATTAACAAACTCTTGTAATTCTTTTCTAAATGCTGGCTCAATTTTTTTAAACCTGCCATCACCACAATAAACATTATCTATTGGTCTAAGCTGTTTAAAGGAGTTTGGTAATTCTAATATTTTATCTATCCAAGTAGATAAATCTTGTTGCATTTTTCCTCTACGAGCTTCATTTTCAATTAAAGTTGTTTCTTTTAAAATTGCATAAGACTCTTTAATTATCCTATCAGCAACTTTAAAAACTTGCTCTTTAATTACTGCTTTTTTTCTTTCTTTTAATTCATTTTTTTTTGAAACTACTGAATTCCAAATAAATGCAGTTGCTGCAGCGATGACTGATAATGCTGTTGCAATATCAAGCCCAATTGATAAGTTTTCAAACATAATGTATGATTTTAGTTAAACATAATTTTACTTCTCATTATAACTGACTAATTCTCATCAAAATAAGTTCTCAACTTATCATACGTCCAATAACCAAATATTCCATCTCCTGTTAATCCTTGTTTAATTTGGAATTTTTCTAAAGCTTTTATGAGCTCTAAATTTATTTCATCTGATTCATCTATAATTATGAAACTTTGTTTCTTCAATGCTTTTTTAACCTTAATGACACTAGCATTCATCTCTTCAAAGTATATTTTTGTCAGTTTTAACACTTGAAATCGTCTTTCATCTTCTTCCAATAAATTTAAATACCTTCTATAGGCCTTGATTAACTCTTCTCTCGATTTTGTTTTTTGATTGGATATTTGTTGTACGATAACATCCATAGATTTTTTAGTTTCCCTGATTTCATCAATTAATTTCACACTACTTCCATTAAATGAAATTTCTTTAAAAAAAGGAAAAAGAAAAACTACTATAGACATGGCAAACCATTTTATAGAATCTCCAGCGGGAATAGTCAATATTTTTAAATTCGAATCGGTATGAATAATAGATATAACACCAAAAACAAAAAATAGTAATGACAAAATTATACTAACTGCTTTCAACACACTCCTATTTGAGTCTTCCGATTTTAAATAATTCTTACCCATAATAATATTTTTTATTTATACCCCACACTCTTCCGTTTAACTATTTCAACTTTACTAACATCAAATTCCAATACATCTTCCAAGACCAAGGTTGCCATGATTTTTTTAGTCCGTTTCGCTTTTTCCAGATTTGCCATTCGCAACTCCTGATTTCGATAGGCTTTTTCAACCAGTTTACGGATAGAACGAGCATTACCGAAAAATTTATTGCGATTTTGATATAAGTGAGTGATATATGTTTTGATATGTTTTGTAGCCTTTGCATCGGCTTTTAAGCCTTTATTAGTCAACATATTTATCGTAATCTCCCAAAGCTCTTCTTCTGTGAAATCTAAGAAATGAAATGTTCTATCAAAACGGGATTTCATTCCTGGGTTGGTTTCTAAAAAACGTTTCATATTATCGGTATATCCCGCAACGATCAATGCAAACTCTCCACGATGATCCTCCATCTCTTTAATCAATGCAGCAATTGCCTTTTTACCAAAATCATTACTTCCTTGATTGGAAGAAGTTTCTGTAATGGCATAAGCTTCATCAATAAATAAAACGCCTCCCATTGCTTTTTTAATTAAATCCTTTGTTTTAATAGAAGTCTGACCCACAAAACCTGCAATTAAGTCACCACCATCTGCTTCTACCAAATGGCCTCTTTCTAATAAACCTAGAGCCTTGTAAATTTTACCAATAATTCTTGCAACCGTTGTTTTACCTGTTCCTGGGTTACCTAAGAAAACCGAGTGCATAGAGAAGGCTTTTAAAATATCACGGTCCATTTCTTTGTAATATTTGGTCAAGCGAATCAATTCATGAACTTCTTGTTTAATGGAAATTAAACCTGTTAACGTATTTAATTCAGCTAAGGATTCTTCCAGTAATACAGTATCGATATCTAATTTGATATTTGATGCTTGATTGTTTTCTGAAAGATCCTCAATATCTTCTTCTTCTATTAAAGTAAGTAGCTTTTTTGTAATCTTTTCGGGTTTATAATTTCTAACAAGCCTAATACCGAGATTCATTTTAGCTTCATCTATCATAGCATGAACCAATCGTGCATTTCCGAAGGTGAAGTCACGTTTCCTGAAGGCTTCAGTGATGATCTTTTTCAACTTAATTAATGCGTCTTTATTGAGAATAACATCTTTATTTTTAGCAGCATATTTAGCGATTTCAACCAATTCTGTCGGAGTATAATCATCAAAGTGATAATAATTCCTGAATCTTGATTTTAAACCTGGATTCGACTTGATTAATCCTTCCATTTCTTTAGGATACCCCGCTACCATAATTGCAATATCTCCAGGACCATCACTCATTTCAGTTAAAATGGCATCGATAGCTTCGGGTCCAAAATCACTAGTTGAATCTTTTTTATAAAGCATATATGCTTCATCAATAAAAAGGATTCCTCCACGTGCCTTTTTTATATATTCTTTGGTGTTCTTTCCTGTTTGACGCACATAACCAGAAATAAGATCATTACTAGAAACCGTTAAAACATGACCTTTAGAAAGTAAGCCCATAGAATGATATATTTTTCCTAATAATTTTACAACTGTTGTCTTTCCTGTTCCAGGATTTCCTGTAAATACACTGTGCAGATTTATATCTTCCTCTTCTTCAATTCCTTTATCTTTCCGATATTGTAAGTAGGTTACATAGTCTATGTATTCTTTAATTTTTGATTTAATTTTTTTTAATCCGATAAGTCCATCTAATTCAGCCAAAATTTCTTCAACAGGTCTGTCGTCAACTTCAATATCTATCTTAGAAGTTCCTTCCTTTTCATTTTCAACTTTCTTTTCTTCAGTGGAATTTTCAAGAATCTCTGGGTTATCATCTTCTAATACACTTTCTGCTGCATTTTTTATAACATTGCTGTAACTACCTGGTTCATAAAAACTGGTGACATCCTCATTGATTAAGGCTTCATATTCACTTAAACGCTCTTTATTAGCATCAGCAATATTAAAAGGAATCATTGCCACCACCATATCCATAAAAACGACTTCAATACGGTAATAATCATTTATCCACATATTACCGCCTTCATTTCCCCAACCAGCAGTAATAATACTTACTTCATCTGGGCCTGCATCTGGTGCCACCCAATTATGTTTATCTGCCACTCCAACAAGAAGTCCTGTATCATCATAAAAATTGAAGAAAAGCTCACACATCCAATCGTAGCTCAATCTATTTTCAAATTTAAATTCAGCCATTACATACCTCACCTTATCTTTGTTGAATTGTTTAAGGTATATTCTATCCTCTATATCTAAATTATCTTCTGAAGCTTCATAGGTTTTAAGTGAATAAGCTTTAAGATAAGGATTGCTATAAAGACTAACTTTACCTACATCTTCAATTCTAAATTCAGTACTCCCTACAAGTTCATCATTTATAAAAGCTTCCCAGATGTAATCTCCCTTGTCCCAAATTTTTCCATACTTTTCATCTCCCCAGCCAAATTCATTAATTACAATATTTTGATCTTTTGAGATGGTAATTTCTTCTGTATTGATACAGTATTCTTTGGTTTTTTCATCTCCATCAAGACTATGTGCCACTAAAGTTATTTTTGCATCCCAGTCTTTTTCATTGAAAAGTATATTATAAAATTGCAAGGAAACACTTAAATAACTGATTTCATTTTTATCGAAGACTCTTCTAAACTTTCGTAAATCACTCATTGCTCTATCCCAAGCATAGGTATTTAAGCTTTTAAATTTGAAAAGTTTATCATTATTTTTATTGAACCACATAAATAATAAAATATTATTCTAATCTTCTTATTGTCAAGGAAGGTTAGAATTCAGGTTGTTAAATTTTAGAAAGATTCCCATAAAAATAATACTAAACAGAGTCTTATATAATGATATAAATCATACTTTTTAAAGCTTATTTTCATGAATTTTAAGATTCTTATTTGTATCAACAATTATCTTAAATAATCAAATATGTTTTCTTATTATTTTGAACAAGTTGACTCGTGGTTTGGGCTTTTAGCAAACGCTCTTACAGCGATTGGTATTTTGGGTTTATTCATTTGGTGGATAAATCGACGGGCAGTTAAAATATATATTCGAGTTCCAAAATTTCCTGATATTAATTACAATTTACTTTATATAAGAGATGGTGGTGAGGGGTCTGAAATTGTAAATAAAATTCATTCCTTTAAAAATTTAAAAAGCAAAAACAACAACGAAGAACTCATCTATATTAAAGTTATTTGTAAACCTCAACTGGGGTTTCAGTTTAAATGTTTTGCCCAACTTAGCGGAAATGAAAAACAAAAAAAAGAAATCTATAAGGAATTTAAACCAAAACTTGAGTACTTAGGCTTTCATTCTATCAGTAAACTTGCATACGATGGTAAAGTATGGTTCCTATTACCTGAGGAATACTTATTTGGACAAATTAGAGCCTCTGTTGTAGAAAATATTATGAATAATATTTGGTATCCAACATTAGCGAAAATCATTTACCCATATCACAGTATCATCGCAAAGGTTCCATTATATTATGAAGATTATAATTTTTTTGATCATGCTGAATATTACTTAGAAGTTTTCAATCAAAATGGCATAAAAGATGAATTATTTTTTGGAACTCTTGAAAAAAATGAAGATAAAAATTATGCCAAAATAAAGGCATCAGTTAAGATACAACCTGGGTTTAAACCTTTTAAATTTCGGGGAATTGTAAAATTAATTAATGGGAATAATGAAACAGAAAATGTTTTTAATGCATTAACGGCAAGTACTGTAAATTATGCTGGGATCACTTCAGAAAAAATAAAATATATTGGCGATGAGTTCACAGATTTTTTGGATGATGATAATTATATTGAAAAAGAAGTTGAGAAAAACAAAGCGATTGAAGCAGCCTGTGATCTAGCTAATTTATTGAGAAAGAACAAATCTAAAATGAAAGAGTTGACTGAAAATGATGATATAGTAGCTTTAGAAAAATCTCTTGACAAATTTGTATCTCGAAATAAAACGAAAAAAACATTTTTAGAATGCGCGACAGATATGAAATCGATTATTGCTTCACTTGACTTTAAATATGATATAAAAGTTTTAAAAATAATTAACGATTCAAAAATAGAAATTGCTTTTGAAGATGTCTACGGTTTTAAAAAAGAGGAAGGTTTATACGCTTGGGACCCAAAAATAAAAGGATAATTAAGTAGATAAATTTTTTATTAACTTACTCATGTTCTTAGTTAGTTCTCTTCTACTATATTTTGAAATATTTTGAGAGTTAACAATTAATTGACCTTGAATATATTCTTCATAATAAGAAAGAATTTGTTTCCGAAGTTTTTCTTCTTCAGAATAGTGAAAATAGTAACCCGATTTTGTTTCTGAAACAATTGAAGCAACATCACTTCCCTCAGGACCCAATGCTATTATTGGGCGTTTGGCTGCTAAATACTCAAAAAGTTTTCCTGGAATAATCGCTTTGGTTTCAGGTGTATCCATTTCAACCATTAATAAAATCTGTGCATTTTTTTGGAGTTGAATTGCTTCCGTATGTGAAACATAGCCTATAACCTCACAATTGTTTTTTAAGTTATAGTTCTGAATACTCTCTAAAATTTCTTCTCCTACAATTCCGACTAATTTTATTTGCAAATCCTTTTTAAAGTTCTCGTTTTCTTTACATATTTTTGAGAGTACTTTCCAAAGTATTTCAGGATTTCTATTACTCAACAAAGAACCAATATGAACTACTGAAAACTTAGTATCTAAATTAGATTGAATTTCTTCTGAAGTCTCAAATCCGTTGGTTATAACTTCTATAGGTGTTTTAGTGATTTCTGAAAATTCTTTTTTTGTATTTGAACTCGTAACCACTATTCTATCCGCTTTATTCAACACTTCATACTCTAACTGTTTGTGCTTCTTTTGAGAAGATTTACTCAACCGTAAAGATTTATGATAATGAATGGTAGTCCAAGGATCTCTAAAATCTGCTAACCATTTAACATTGGTTTTTTCCTTCAAACTCATTCCAATTAAATGCAAACTATGAGGTGGCCCCGTGGTAATTATAACATCTATATTCTTTTCAGAAATATACTTTTGAAGATAGGCTACAGAAGGTTTTACCCAACCAATCCGCGCATCTGGAATAAAAAAGTTTCCGCGAACCCAAAGCATTATTTTTTCTATAATAGATTGCTTTTTATTGGTGATTATCCCACTACTTACTTTATTGGTTTTACTTTTTGAAAAAACTTTTGCAAATCCGTAGGGTTCTTTAATAGGCTGTTTGATTATTTCTATTCCTTCGGGGACTTCATTCAACAAAAATTCATCAATTAATGGATAATGTGGGTTTTCTGGAATATATACAATAGGTTCAATTCCAAATTCTTTAAAATAAGTAACAAACTTTAACCATCGCTGTACTCCTGGACCTCCTGCTGGCGGCCAATAATAGGTAATTACCAAAACACCTGTAGAGGCAGGTGTCTCATTAGTTTTAGCAGTATTATTATTAGAAAAACTCATATTTTACTATTCCTTAGCTTTATGAGATTCCTGCCTACGCAGGAATACAATACCCCCAACAAAAAGAAACAAGAACAAGATACTACTACCCAAAGTAATTTTACTTCCAGTTGCTATTACCTGTGGTTCAAATTTAAAGTCGATCATGTGATTTCCTTCAGGAATTTGCATTGCACGCAATACATAATTTGCTCTAAAATATTCAGCTGGTTTATTGTCTATGTAAACATTCCATCCATTTCGATAATAAACTTCAGAGAACAATGCTAATTGTGGCGTGTTTGCTGTGGTCTCATAGATTAAATGATTTGGACTATGACTTATTAAACTAATTGTAGCAGTAGAGTCTCTTTCTATAGTATCCAAAGGCAATAAATTAGAAAACTCTTTATTGATAATAGCCGTTTTCTTAGTATCTAAACTATCTAGTAAACGAATTTCATCATTAGCATTTTGAGCAAAAATCACATTCGCTACCAACCAAGCGGGTCCATTCGCGTATGGATTTCGTTGTGGTACTGCGGTACCATTCTTACCCGAAGTGATAATATAACGGACATTCATCATATTTAAGATTCCTATGTCACCATTACTTAAATAAAAATTATCTATATCCTGAATTCGTCCAGGTTTTGCAGCATGATAGCCCCCTAATGCATTATGAAAATAACTGGTACGTCCACTTGCAAACGGATTGATAGTTACATCATATACTCTAAAATAGCCATTATCTTTTAAGATTTCTTTATCTGCAAAGTTTTCTTGAAACGGACGATTCATAACTCTTGCCATCACAAAATCATCATTGTTTACATAACGTCTGTCAACTCCTACCAAATCAATTAAAATCAATATTGCAACTATAGCAATCGTTGTTCCCTGTTTCAATTTACCTTTTATAAAAAACCAAAGCACACCTGTTGAAACTAAAACAAATACTAATGAACGTATGGCATCTGTTGTAAACAACGTCATTCTATCTTCACGTACAGCATCAATAAACGGAATTCCTAATTCTTTTATAAAGTAGGAATCGTAAGGACTTGTAAAGTTGAATAAAAAAGATGTAAACAGAATGAAAATCAATGCAATTCCACCAATAATTCCTGAAGCCATCAATAATACTTTTTTCCTATTTTCATTATCCGCCTTAAAAAAGAAATGATGCAACCCTACTATCGCTAATATTGGAAAAATCATTTCAAGCAACACTTGTATGGATGAAACAGCCCTAAATTTATTGTATAAAGGGACATATTCAATAAATAAGTCGGTTAACAAACTAAAATTCTTTCCCCAAGACAAAAATAAACTCAATAAAAATCCAGCAGTCAGCCACCATTTTAATTTTCCTTTTATAAGAAATAACCCAAGAATCGCCAAGAATATAACCACCGCTCCTACATAGGCAGGTGCAGCAACTATAGGTTGCTCTCCCCAATACATTGGGACTTGATTCAATATTTGATTTGCTTCTTGTGGTGATGCTCCTAACTGCATCACTGCATCCAGTGTTTTAGGGTTCTCAGGTAATGGCTCTGTAGACCCTCCTCCCATAAAACGAGGAATAAATAAATTAAAGCTTTCTAATTTTCCATAGCTATATTCTGTAATGTAATCGTAATCTAATCCTTTAGTTACTTCTTTAGGGCTTCCATCTGGATGGATAGTTAGTTCACTTTTACCACGCGTTGAAGTATCTGCATATTCTTTGGTCGCCAAGATGTTAGTGGCATTCATACCAATAGCTAATAGTACTCCTCCAGCCATTATTGCTATTGCTTTAAAATAATCAGGAAGGGTTTTCTTTTTGAAGGCTTCAATTAGATATACAATACCAATAACAATAATCAATAACAATAAATAATAGGTCATTTGAAAGTGATTCGCTACTAATTCCAAAGCCATCCCGACAGTTGTAAGTAAAAATCCGTATAAATATTTTTTCCTAAATGTGAGTAAAATACCGCTTAAAACTAAAGGCATATATGCAATTGCATGTGCTTTTGCATTATGTCCAACACCTAATATTATAATAAGATAGGTAGAAAAACCAAATGCTAATGCTCCAACAAAAGCTAATTTATAATCTATTTTTAGTACTAAAAACAAAATATACATTCCTATAAAATAAAGAAAAAGGTAATCGGCTGGCCGAGGTAAAAAACGAAGAGCTAGATCTAATTTCTTAATATAGTTATGTGGATATTTTGCGCCTAATTGGTAGGTTGGCATTCCTCCAAAGGCTGAGTTTGTCCAATAGGTTTCTTCTCCTGTAGTTTTTCTGAAATCATTTTGTTGCTTCGCCATTCCAGTATATTGTACAATATCACTTTGGAATATTTTTTTACCTTGTAAAACAGGACTAAAATAAGTAAGTGAAATAATAACAAACAATACTAAAACACCTATATGAGGGAGAAATTCTTTAAAACGTTGCATAAATTTTATTGAAATAATAACTTGGGGAATTTATGAAAAAATGCTGAATTCTTTTCAATTAAATAGTACCCAAAATTTTGAAGATTAATCTAGCTCTTCAAAATCTACATATTCCCCAACAGAAGATTTAGAGGTTTTTGTATTGGCTTGAGATTTATCTATACTAATATCTCCTTCTTTTTTTGTTGAACTGTTTGATTGATTTGGGTTTTGTCCAAAGGCTTGCCCAAATCGTTCATTTGCTTTCTTTGCAACATATCGCATTAAATAAGGTTTAGCGAATTTTAGAAGTATTTTTAACGCATAATATACCAGAAGTATAATTAATATCGTTTTCAAAAAAGTCATAGTATTATTTTAAACTTTTCAAAAGTAAACATTGCCTTTATAAAAGAGTGAAATTTATTACTAAATAAATGATAAAACTATATCTTTGAACCAAACCGAATAAATTATGAACACCAAACTAAATAGCCTACTTTTCTTGTTATTATTCAGTTTTTTTAGTGTTTCTGCTCAATACACAGAAACGATTAACTCCAATAGACCTGGGTTTTCTCAAGGTGCTTTTTCTGTTGGTAAAAATGTAATCCAATTGGAAGGTGGTTTTGGATTAGGTAACGAAGCACATGAACTAAAAAATACAGAAACCAATGCCTTTATTATAGATTATAACATACGGTATGGTGTTTGGAAAGAAGAATTAGAAGTTAGTTTAATCGGTACTTATCAGTCTAATTCGGTAACTGATAATTCTGGAGCTTCCTCTTTTGATTATAAGGAAAGTAATTTTACAACGAATACCTTGGGAGCAAAATATTTGTTTTTTGATCCCTACCGAAAAAAAGCATTAGAAAAACCGAATTTATATAGTTGGAAAGCTAATAATCGTTTTCATTGGAAGGATTTAATCCCAGCAATTGCAGTATATGCAGGAGTAAATTTTGATACTGCAGATAATACATTAACACCCGGAACCGAAAGTTCAATAAGTCCGACTGTGGCAATTTCAACCCAAAACAACTGGGGAACGTGGGTATTTGTTACCAATATTAGTGGAGAACGTATTACCGAAGACATGCCTTCCTACTCCTATATTCTTACATTAACACATACATTCAACCCAAAAATGTCCGCATTTCTAGAAAACCAAGGAATTAAAAGTGATTTTTATGCAGATCAGCTTCTAAGGGGTGGAGTAGCTTATCTTATTAATCAAGATTTTCAAATTGATGCTTCTTTTTTAATGAATTTTAAAGATACTCCCTCCCGATTATACGGAAGAATTGGGGTTTCGTATAGAATAGATTTACATAAACAAGATGAGTTTATAGAAGATAAAGGAAAAGTAGGTAGAGATAAAAAGAAAGAAGAAAAAGGAGAGAAAAAGAGTAAAAAGAAAAAACGAAAAGATAGCGTTGACTTTGAAGAAAATGATGGTGGAGACAATGGTGGTATCTAGTTTAAAAATATATGATTGAAATAAAAAACATTACTACTAAAAAGGAATTAAAACAATTTGTGAAATTCCCTTTTACACTTTATAAGGACTGTAAATATTGGGTTCCTCCTCTTACTAATGATGAGATGGAAACGATGGATGTTTCTAAAAATCCCGTTTTTAAAAATGCAGAAGCCTCTTATTTTTTAGCCTATAAAAATGGTAAAGCAGTTGGGAGAATAGCTGTTATTATAAACCATATAGAAGTTGACGAACTCCACAAAAAGAAAGTACGGTTTGGATGGCTAGATATGATTGATGATATAGAAGTTACTAAAGCCCTTTTAAATAAGGTGTACGAAATTGGTAAAGCCAATAATTTAGAATATGCTGAAGGCCCCGTGGGTTTTTCAAATATGGAAAAAGCAGGAATTTTAACAAAGGGATTTGAGGAAATGAATACCATGATTACTTGGTATCACTATCCTTATTATGCAGAGCATTTAAAATCTTTGGGCTTTGAGAAACAAGCAACCTGGATAGAGTTTAGACTATCTAATCCTACTGAAGTAACTGAAAAAGTTCAGAAGTTCGCAGGCCTAATCAAAAAGAGATATTCTCTTGAAGTACTGCGTTTCACCAAAAAAAAACAAATACTACCTTATGTAAATGATATGTTTGGTTTATTAAATAAAACCTACAATTCGTTACAAACATTTGTTCCCATTCAGCAGTATCAAATAGATCATTATAAAGAAAAATACTTCAATTTTATCAACCCAGAATACATCACATGTATTCTAGATAAAAACAAAAACCTCATCGCATTTTCCATTGTGATGCCTTCTTTTTCAAAAGCACTTAAAAAAGCAAACGGATCCTTATTCCCTTTTGGATGGTACCATTTAATGAAAGCACAAAAAACAAACGATACTGCCGCTTTTTACTTAATAGGAATTGATCCAGAATATCAAGGAAAAGGAGTTACGGCATTAATTTTTGAAGAAATGAGAGCCATCTTTGAAAGAAAAGGAATAACGCAAACTGAAACCAATCCTGAATTAAAAGAAAACGTTGCAGTACAACAACTTTGGAAAGCCTACAGCCCTGTAAAACATAAGGAGCGCAGTACTTTCAGAATAGATTTATAATACAGAGAGAAGACCACTGTCGCTTAACGAAGTAAGATAAAGGACTTGTTTTTAGATAGATGTTTAAATCGAATCTAGAATCAATCCTTCTTAAATTAATGAAAATTATGAAGATTAAACTATTAGTACCGGTACTGTTTTTATTTTTTAATAGTATTAATGCACAAAAAACAGCAGATGCTATTCTAAATGAAGCGTATGAACAAGCAACATTAGAAAATAAAAGTGTACTCGTAATTTTTCACGCATCTTGGTGTAGTTGGTGTAAAAAATTGGATGAAAATTTAACTAATGAAAAAGTTAAAGATTTATTTGACGAAAACTACGTAATCACGCATCTTACCGTTAACGAATCTAAAGACAAGAAGCATCTAGAAACTCCAGGGGCTTATTCATTTCTAGTAAAATACATGGGTAAAAAAGCAGGGCTTCCTTTTTGGTTAATTTTTGATAAAAACCGTGGGTTAACAGGTAATTCCTTTGGGTCTAATGGAAAAAACATGGGTTCTCCTTCCACAAAAAAAGAAGTAACTGATTTTAAGAAAACCCTTAAAAAGACTTCAAACCTAAGCAATGAAGAATTAGCCATCATTGGAGATGTATTTCTTATCAAGAAAGAGAAATAATGAAACCTATTTTATTTCCTTTACTTTTAATTTTTTCTCTATTATTTTCTTGTAAATCTAACAACCCTCTACCCGATCCATTAAAAGCTGGTTGGAAAGGAAATCCAGTTTGTGAAGTATTGGAAGAAAATAAAACCTTAAGAGTTCTTAAATGTACTTTTGCACCTGGAGTAGGTCATGAGCGTCATTATCACCTTCCGCACTTTGGATATACGTTCGCTGGTAGTAAATTTAGAATAACAGATACTACAGGAACTAAAGAAGTTCAAGTGTTAACTGGAAGTGATTTTTATAGTAATGGAACTGAGTGGCACGAAGTGCTAAACATTGGCGATAGTACTGCTGTATTTCTTATTATGGAACCTAAATAATTACTCTCCAAAAGCAGCAGCAACTGCCGCAGATAACCTTTTATAAGTTCCGTTTTCTAATCGTTCTCTAATTGCTGAAAATGCAGTTAATGTCAATTCAATATCTTCTAAAGTATGTGTTGCAGTAGGAATCATACGTAACAAAATAAGTCCTTTTGGTATTACAGGATACACTACAATAGAACAGAAAATTCCGTGGTTTTCACGTAAATCTTTCACCAATGCCATTGCTTCTGGTACAGACCCTTTAAGATACACTGGTGTCACACAAGATTGAGTAGTCCCAATATCGAACCCTCTTTCTGTTAACCCTCCTTGTAATGCGCGTACATTCTCCCAAAGTTTAGTTCTTAACTCTGGCATCGTTCTCAACATATCTAAACGTTTTAACGCCCCTTCAACCAATTGCATTTGCAATGACTTAGCAAACATTTGTGAACGTAAATTATATTTTAAATAGTTGATAATTTCTTCTTCGGCAGCAATAAACGCTCCTGTGCTTGCCATAGATTTTGCGAAAGTTGCAAAATACACATCGATATCATCTTGAATACCTTGCTCCTCACCTGCTCCAGCTCCTGTTTTCCCTAAAGTTCCAAATCCGTGAGCATCATCAACAAATAACCTAAAGTTGTATTTTTTCTTAAGGGCAACTATTTCTTTTAAACGACCTTGTTCTCCTCTCATTCCAAAAACACCTTCAGAAATTAATAGGATTCCACCGCCACTTGCTTTTGCCATTTTGGTAGCACGTTGTAGGTTTTTCTCTATACTCTCTAAGTCATTATGTCTGTAGGTAAATCGTTTTCCTAAATGCAAACGCACTCCGTCAATTATACAAGCGTGTGCATCAACATCATAAACAATTATATCGTCTTTTGAAACCAATGCATCAATAGTTGAAACCATCCCTTGATACCCAAAATTTAAAAGGTAGGCTGCTTCTTTATTTACAAACTCGGCTAATTCTTCCTGAAGTTGCTCATGTAAATCTGTGTGACCACTCATCATTCGAGCTCCCATAGGATAAGCCGAACCATATTTAACTCCAGCTTCCCCATCCACTTTTCTTACCTCTGGATGATTTGCTAAACCCAAATAATCATTGATACTCCAAGTAATAACTTCTTTTCCTTGGAATTTCATTCGGTTAGAAATTGGCCCTTCTAATTTTGGAAATACAAAATATCCTTCTGCAACTTCTGCCCATTTCCCTAAGGGTCCTTTATTTTTATAAATCTTCTCAAATAAATCTTTAGCCATAATGCTTCGTTTCTGTAATTGGCAAAAATACTCAATTTTTATAGGAATAACACTTTCTTTCTAATTAAGAAATTAACAAGAAAAAAGCCACTACAAATAAATATTGTAATGGCTTCGCTATAGTACTAAGTAATAGTTTGTTATTTTATATACTCAACTGGAGCAACTTTTGGATGTACAGAATCTAAAAATCCTTGTTGATCCATCCATTTATCATTATAAATTTTACTCATATAACGAGAACCGTGATCTGGAAAAACAATGACCACAATACTATCATTTGTAAACTCTCCTTCTTCATCCAACTGTTTTAATCCTTCAACTGCAGCGCCACTGGTATAGCCAACAAAAAGCCCTTCAGAACTTGCTAACTCTCTAGCTGTATGAGCACTTCCTTCATCGGTAACTTTTACAAAACGATCTATTTGATTAAAATCTGTAGCTGATGGAATCAAGTTTTTTCCCAAGCCTTCAATTCGGTAAGGATATATTTCATTTTCATCAAACTCACGAGTTTCATGATATTTTTTTAATACCGATCCGTACGCGTCAATTCCAATAATATTCACATCTTGGTTTTGTTCTTTCAAATAACGAGCAATACCAGAAATAGTTCCTCCTGTTCCACTACACGCTACTAAATGTGTGATTTTACCCTCTGTTTGTTTCCAAATTTCAGGACCTGTAGAACTATAATGAGCATCTATATTCAATTCATTAAAATATTGATTGATATAAATAGAACCTGGAGTTTCTTTATGAAGCCTCTTTGCCACTTCATAATAAGAACGAGGGTCATTTGCTGGCACGTGTGCTGGACAAACATAAACTTCTGCACCCATCGTCTTCAACATATCTATTTTATCTGGTGAAGATTTAGAACTTACTGCCAATTTGCATTTATACCCTTTAATAATACTCACCATTGCTAAACTAAAACCTGTGTTACCACTCGTAGTTTCAACAATAGTATCTCCTGGACTTAAAATACCTTTCCTTTCTGCATCTTCTATAATGTGCATTGCAATTCTATCCTTAGTAGAATGTCCTGGATTAAATCCTTCTACTTTTGCATAAAATTTTCCTTTATAATTTGATGTAATCTTGTTAAGCTTAATTAGGGGAGTGTTTCCTATAAGCCCTAAAACGTTTTCGTATACTTGTAAATCGTCTTTCATATAGCCATTTTTTGTTAGTAAAAACATGACTCAAAAATCATGATTTTTTTAACCGCACAAAAATACAATAAAAATATTAATTACTCTTTAATTCCCTCTAAATCTAATAAAAACGCATACGTTCTCGCATGTTTTTTTAGAGCGTTAAA
>JAUVAS010000100.1 GCA_030591585.1 Flavobacterium sp.
GAAGGGTCTTTATATCTATGGCTAATTCATTTTCAGTTCCTTCAATTATTGGGAATTCATACTTCTTACCGTCGATTTCGATAGTGGCTGTTCTTGACATTTATTTTGTGTTTTATATTAATTATTGAGAGAACGCTAATTTAAGAAAAATCAATCATTTTTTGGGTGAGAAATTAGAATAAAAAAAAGCGACCTGTACTAATTGTACTAGTCGCTTTTAAAACTAATTATTTACATTTTACAACAGAATTAACTGCAATAGAATATACTAATTACGAAGTTACTAACTCCTCTGTTGGTATTAATTCGCTAGTAATTCCAACCATTTTTTCCAACATATCTGTAGTGATAGATTTTGGTCTCTCTAATGAATAACCCAATGCTCTATCCCAAATAATATTAGACAGTACACCAAACGATCTTCCTATGGAAAACAATACCGTGTAAAAATCATACTCTTTAACACCATAATGCCATTGTACCACACCAGATTGTGCATCTACATTTGGCCAAGGATTTTTAGCTTTACCTTGTTCAACCAAAATATCTGGAACCACTTTGTAAAGTGCATCTACATATTTAAATATTTTATCATCTGGTAAATGTTTCAAGCAAAACTCACGTTGAACAGTATACCGTGGATCTGTTTTTCTCAAAACTGCATGTCCGTAACCAGGAATTACTTGACCTTTATTTAAAGTATCCCAAACATATTTTTTCATTTCCTCTTCGGTTGGAGTTTCTCCCCCCATTTGATCCATTAACCCTTGCAACCAACGTAATACTTCTTGGTTTGCTAATCCGTGTAATGGCCCTGCTAATCCGTTAATCATTGCAGAAGTTGCATAATACACATCAGATAATGAACTAGCTACCAGATGCCCAGTATGTGCACTTACGTTTCCACTTTCGTGATCTGCATGGATAATAAAATACATCCGAGAAACATCATCGTAAGGTTTGTCTTTACCCATCATATATGCAAAGTTTGCTCCTAAATCTAAGGTAGGATCTGGATACCTATGTCCTTTTTCTGGATTATATAATTTGTTGTAAATATATGCTCCAATTAAAGGCATCTTAGCTAAAAGGTTGGTTGAATCTTCATAAGTAGAATCCCAATAATCCATTTTACTCATCCCTTTTTTATACTTAATATTAAAATGAGATTCTTTTTCTAAACTCATTACTGCAGCAGATAAAATGGCCATTGGGTGACTTCCGCTAGGGAAAGCATCAATTACATCCCAAACATAACGAGGTATCATTCTACGGTTATTAAAATCAACTATTAACTCTTCAACTTCCTCTTTGGTAGGCATCTCTCCAGTTAATAACAGATGATATAAGCCTTCCACATAAGGCATTTCTGCTCCTTCTGGTTTTGGCAATTGTTCTAATACTTCGGGTAAGGTAAAACCACGATATCTTATACCTTCCATAGGGTCTAAATATGAAATATCTGTCACTAAACTTTTAATCCCTCTCATTCCTCCTATTACTTGTGCAGCTGTTACTTGGTCTATTACTTTATCCCCAAATTCTTTAACCAATCTTGCAGTTCTTGGTCTGTGTTCTTCAATTTTTCTTTTTAATTTTTCTTTTAAAGCGCTCATAATATTCTATTTAAATTAATACTATATTTTTCAAAACGTCCATAAGGTACGATGCAAATAGGATAATAATTATGATATATGTCATTGACAAAAAAAAAGCCATCCCGACTGTATCAGGATGGCTTTTAATAAAAGAAATGTTACTACTACTATATTTTAAAAGCTTTTTGCTGAGGATAATAAGCTACCTCTCCTAATTGCTCTTCTATACGCAATAGTTGATTATATTTTGCCATACGGTCACTACGAGACATAGACCCTGTTTTAATCTGACCACAATTAAGTGCCACAGCTAAATCTGCAATTGTATTGTCTTCAGTTTCTCCAGAACGGTGTGACATTACAGTTGTGTAACCTGCATTATGTGCCATATTCACCGCTGCAATAGTTTCAGACAGCGTTCCTATTTGATTCACTTTTATTAAAATTGAATTTGCAATTCCTTCGTTAATTCCTCTAGACAAACGTTCTACATTGGTTACAAATAAATCGTCTCCTACTAATTGAGTTTTGTCTCCGATAAGCTCTGTTAAGTATTTCCAGCCTTCCCAATCGTCTTCATCCATTCCATCTTCTATTGAAATAATTGGATATTTTGAAGCTAATTCTGCTAAATATTCAGCTTGTTCTTTAGATGTTCTAATTTTTCCGCTATCCCCTTCAAATTTGGTGTAATCATATTTTCCATTAACATAAAATTCTGCCGCAGCACAATCTAATGCAATCATTATTTCATCACCAATTTTATAACCTGCATTGGTTACCGCTTCAGCAATGGTTTCAAGTGCATCTTCTGTTCCTCCAAGGGTTGGTGCAAATCCGCCCTCATCTCCTACAGCAGTGCTTAATCCTCTATCGTGCAATACCTTTTTTAGATGATGGAAAATTTCACTTCCCATTTTCATGGCTTCCGTAAAATTATTGGCTTTTACTGGTATCACCATAAATTCCTGAAATGCAATTGGAGCATCACTATGCGAACCTCCATTAATAATATTCATCATCGGCACCGGAAGCGTTTTAGCACTTACTCCACCAACATAACGATATAAAGGCATGCCAACTTCTAACGCTGCCGCATGAGCCGCAGCCAAAGAAACGCCTAAAATCGCATTCGCTCCTAACACAGATTTGTTAGGTGTGCCATCCAGTTCTATCATTATTCTATCTATATCTTCTTGCTCAAAAACAGAAACACCTAAAAGGGTTCCTGCAATTTTTCCGTTTACATTTTCTACCGCTTGCAACACTCCTTTTCCAAAGTAATCATCACCTCCATCACGTAATTCAACTGCTTCATGAACTCCTGTAGAAGCACCAGAAGGTACTGCAGCACGACCCATAAAACCATTTTCTGTGATTACATCAACTTCAATGGTTGGATTTCCTCTAGAATCGAAAATCTGTCTTGCGTGAATATCTATAATTATACTCATAACTATTATTTATATTTTTTAATATTATCTACAAATTCATCAAAAAGGTACGATGCATCGTGAGGCCCTGGACTTGCTTCTGGATGGTATTGAACTGAAAAAACAGGTTTGTTTTTCATCTTAATTCCTGCAACCGTATGATCGTTTAAATGAACGTGTGTGATTTCTATATTATCGTTTTGCTCAGCATCTTCCCTGCTAATTGCAAAGCCGTGATTTTGAGAAGTAATTTCCCCTTTTCCAGTTTGCAAGTTTTTAATGGGGTGATTAATTCCCCTATGCCCATTATGCATTTTGTAGGTGGAAATCCCGTTTGCCAATGCCAAAACCTGATGTCCTAAACAGATACCAAAAATTGGTTTCCCACTCTCAATAGCTTCTTTAGTAGTTTTGATAGCTTGTACTAATGGTTCTGGGTCACCAGGACCATTAGAAAGAAAATATCCATCGGGATTAAATGATTGTAAGTCTTTAAAAGTAGCATCAAAAGGAAATACTTTTACATAACAATCCCTTTGCGAAAGGTTGTTTAGAATGTTCTTTTTAATTCCAATATCCAATGCTGAAATTTTATATGTGGCATTTTCATTTCCGAAGAAATAAGGCTCTTTGGTAGACACTTTTGAAGCTAGCTCCATTCCCTTCATATTAGGAACTTCTGCCAGTTGTTTTTTAAGTTCTTCTATAGTATCAACTTCCGTAGTAATAACAGCATTCATCGCGCCATTATCACGAATATAGGCAACCAAAGCTCGCGTATCTACATCACTAATGGCAAGTAAATTGTTCTTTTCTAAAAAAGACTCTAAGGAATCATTGGCTTCAGCACGTGAATAATTATAGCTAAAATTTCTGCAAATTAGTCCTGCTATCTTTATAGAATCTGATTCCACTTCATTTTCAGCCACCCCATAATTTCCAATATGGGCATTGGTGGTTACCATTAGCTGTCCATAATAAGATGGATCGGTGAAAATTTCTTGATAGCCTGTCATTCCCGTATTAAAACAAGCTTCTCCAAAAGCAGAACCTTCTTTATCACCTACTGCTTTCCCATGAAAAATAGTTCCGTCTGCTAAGAGGATTAATGCTTTTTTGCGTTGTTGATATTTCATGTGTCTATTTTATTTGTTAATTGGGTCACATGGTTCATCCATTTTATAATTTCTTATAATTTCAGTATTTATATATGGATGTTTCATAGTATATAAAAGTTTTACAAAAATACTTTAAAAGTTATTTCTATAATAATTTCGTTTTTAGAACTTGTAAACAATCCCTTTATTATATAAAAAAAGGGATAAACTTTAACAGCTTATCCCTTTTTTATTTTGAAAATAAATTTTCATTTATTCTTCTTCTTTTTTCGCTTCAGTTGTTACTGGTGCAGCAACAGGAACAGCATCTTTAGAACCACCACGACGTGAACGACGTGTTGATTTCTTTTTAGTTGCTTTTCCAGCATTGTAAATCTCATTGTAATCTACCAACTCGATCATTGCCATATCAGCATTATCTCCCAAACGATTACCCATTTTAATAATACGAGTATATCCTCCTGGACGATCACCAACTTTTACAGCAACCTCTTTAAAAAGTTCTGTTACTGCTTCTTTTTGACGAAGTCTGCTAAAAGCGATACGACGGTTGTGTGTAGTATCTTCTTTAGATTTCGTTATTAAAGGCTCAACAAATCCCTTTAAAGCTTTTGCTTTTGCAACTGTAGTGTTTATTCTTTTGTGCTCAATTAGGGAACAAGCCATATTTGCAAGCATTGCTTTTCTATGCGCTGTTTTTCTTCCTAAGTGATTTACTTTTTTTCCGTGTCTCATGACATTTTATTTTAATCATCATCTTGCTTCAACTCATTATGAGGAGCAAAATATGATGTATTAATCTTTATCTAATTTATATTTTGAAAGGTCCATCCCGAAGTTCAATCCTTTTACGTCTACTAGTTCTTCTAGTTCAGTAAGTGATTTTTTTCCGAAGTTTCTAAATTTCATTAAATCGTTTTTGTTAAACGAAACCAAATCACCTAATGTATCAACTTCAGCAGCTTTTAAGCAATTTAATGCTCTTACTGAAAGATCCATATCAATCAATTTAGTTTTTAGCAACTGACGCATATGTAATGATTCTTCATCATATGTTTCAGTTTGTGCTATCTCATCAGCTTCAAGCGTAATACGCTCGTCACTAAATAACATAAAGTGATGGATTAGTGTTTTAGCTGCTTCTGTTAAAGCATCTTTAGGATTAATAGACCCGTCTGTAACAATTTCGAAAACTAATTTTTCGTAATCTGTTTTTTGCTCTACACGGAAATTTTCAATGCTATACTTAACATTTTTAATTGGTGTATAAATTGAATCTGTAAAGATGGTACCAAAAGGAGCTCCTGGTTTTTTATTTTCTTCAGCTGGAACGTATCCTCTACCTTTTTCGATAGTGATTTCCATATTAAGGTTCACCTTAGGATCCATATTACAAATTACCAAGTCTGGGTTCAATACTTGAAAACCAGAGATAAATTTTTGAAAATCTCCTGCTGTTAATTTATCTGCACCAGAAACTGAGATAGTAACGGTTTCGTTATCTACTTCATCAATCTGTCTTTTAAAACAAACTTGTTTTAGATTTAAGATCATTTCTGTAACATCTTCAACTACTCCTGCAATTGTAGAAAACTCATGATCTACTCCTTCAATACGAATTGAAGTTATCGCAAAACCTTCTAAAGATGAAAGTAATACTCTTCTTAATGCGTTACCAACTGTTAAACCATAACCAGGTTCTAATGGGCGAAATTCGAATTTTCCTTCGAATTCGCTTGAATCGATCATAATAACTTTGTCGGGTTTCTGAAAACTAAATACTGCCATAATGTGACTGTGTGTTTTTATTATTTAGAATATAA
>JAUVAS010000040.1 GCA_030591585.1 Flavobacterium sp.
GCGAGTCCATTTCTTTTTGCTGTATCTAAAACAGATAATCCAACTGGCATCATCACCATTACTGCTGCTGTATTTGAAATCCACATACTCAACATTGCACTTGCCAACATAAAACCTAACACCAATTGATGTGGCTTGTCCCCTATTTTGTGTAATAGGAATAAAGCAATTCTTTTGTGTAATCCTGTTTTCTGAATACCAATTGCCAAAATAAAGCCTCCTAAAAAAAGATAGATAATAGGACGTGCGTAGTATGAAGTGATTTCAGATAAATCTCCAACACCGATAGCAGGTAAAAACACAATAGGTATTAGCGATGTTACTGCTAACGGAATCAACTCCGTTACCCATAAAAATGCCATAAACACAATCATTGCAGCCACAGCTGATGCTTCAGGATATGTACTATTAGGAACCATATAATACATAATCGCTGCCAAAAACATACCCAATACTACTAAGAAAATTCTTCTAATTCTGCTATCTAAATCCATAGAACTATTGGTTGATATACACTGTTTTTTTGTTTACAAATTCTAAGATTCCATCTTTTCCTAATTCACGTCCAAAACCACTATCTTTTATTCCTCCAAAAGGTAGTCTTGGATCACTTTTTACCATTTCATTAATAAATACAGCTCCTTCATTAAATTGCGAAATATATTTTTCTACTCTATTAATATCTTTTGAAAAAACAGATACTCCCAATCCAAATACAGAATCGTTAGAAAGTTTTAGTGCCTCCTCAATACCTTTAAAAGTAGTCACTCCCAAAACAGGTCCGAAAGTTTCTTCTTGAAAAACTGTCATATCCTTAGTTACTTCAGTTAAAATAGTTGGTTCATAATAAGCTCCTTTTCTATTTCCTCCTATTTTTAGTTTTGCTCCCGCATTAATCGATTTCTTTACTTGGGTTTCTAACTCAATTGCCAAATCTTCACGAGCTAAGGTTCCTATATAGGTATCTATATTTTTTGGATTTCCACTTTTTAATTTTTCTACTTCAGAAATAAGTTTTTCTATAAATTCCTCTGCAATATCTTCTTCAATTAACAAGCGTTTTCCAGCAATACAGCTTTGTCCCGTATTTAAGAAACGTGCGTTTACACAAATAGAAACTGTTTTGTTTATATCGCAATCCTTTAGAACAATTAATGCATTATTTCCTCCCAACTCTAACACCGATTTTTTTATGTTTTTCCCTGCAATTGAAGCTACAGAACTTCCTGCCGCACCGCTTCCAGTAATAGATACCGCTTTAATAATTGGATTACTAATTACAGCTTCCATAGCACTACTCCCAGCTAATAAGGTAGTAAAGCAATACTTAGGAAATCTAGCTTCTGTAAATATTTTTTCAATGTTTAAGGCACTTCCAAAAACATTAGAAGCGTGTTTTAAAACAGCCACATTACCTGCCATTAACGTAGGAATTGCAAACCTAAATACTTGCCAAAAGGGATAATTCCAAGGCATAATTGCCAAGATTACACCAAGAGGATCATATCTAGTATAACTTTTAAAAGCATCTGTTTTAATTATTTCATTTTTAAGATGCTCTTCGGCATTATCTGCATAATATTCACACAACCAAACACATTTTTCTACTTCAGCAAGAGATTGAGATATGGGTTTTCCAATTTCTTCAGTAATCTTATTCGCATACTCTTCTTTATTTTTTCTTAGGTTAAAAGCCACTTTCAATATTAGTTTTTTTCTTTCAGAAAAAGTAGTATTTCTCCAGTTATAAAACTGATTTTGAGAGTGTTCTAGAATATTACTTATTTCAGAAGTGGTATTTGTTTTAAATGAATCTACTTGTTTTTCAGAATAAGGATTTATAGAAATTATGGTAGCCATTTAGTATTTTTATTTTGTTGAAAACAACGTTTATAACTATTTAAGATTCACTTAAAAAGATCTCAATAATATTTTAATTTTATTAAAACCCTAAAGATATGGACTCTCGAGATATTGGATTACTCAAATTACGATCCGAAATTCCTTCTGCAATTGTATCCTCTTCAATGTCTAATGAAGAATTTTTTCAAAACAAAACCATTAGGCCTATCGCAAAGCTACAAAACGATTTATTAGTAGAAGTATTTAAGCATTACATAAAAAAACATAAAAATATGTTTTATGAGCTATCCATTGAAAAGCGATTGGATTATATTGAAAATACAGTCCATAAGGATATGAAATTTAGGAATTCTTTAAAAGGAATAATCATAGGTCAATTTACTATTAACGAACATAGACAATACGCTAAAAACTCGTCTGCTTTAAACAAACGAATGATATCCATTGTAAAGGAAGCCTTAAAAAAAAGCCTTCAGCTATTAGAATATCACTTTGCTAGTTAAAGCAGTGAAACCCCGTTAAGATCTGTAGTTAACACCTCGCTCATGTAATCGAAATATGGACGGAGTAACAAAAAGTGTGTTGTTACGTTTTCTAAAAAATCTTCCGAAAATACTTCGGCATCTGTAAAAGGATGTACTACAAAATAACTTTTTAATTTTATTAAATCTATGTTTGGATCTTCTTTATTAAAATTTCTAGGGGCTGTTTTTACAGTAGACTCTTGATTAAAACCTCCAAATGCTTTTTTAAATTTCTTTTGTTTCAAAATATCTCGAATTTCTGAGGAATCCATTTCAAATTCCTTTCTAATCCTCAATAAATCTGAGGATTCAGGGGAAAAGAAACCACCAGCCATCATAGAATTTCCAGATTCTAAACGTAAATAATAACTACCTCTCCTATGCGCTCCTACCCTAGCAAAATTAACACTTCGATGTACATTATATGGCGTTTTATCTTTGCTAAATCTGAGGTCTCTATTGATTCTAAAAACCTTTACTTTAGAAATCTCATCTATTTTATTTAAATTAGATTCAATTGAAGTATAAAACTGTTTCAGTAATTTTTCATTTGCTAAATATTCCTTTTTATTTTCTTGCATCCAATCACGGTTGTTATTCTTCTTGAGAGATTTTAAAAACAAAAAAGTAGATTTTGGAATTGTGCTCATAACAGTTGTTTTTTGTTTTAAAGATACTATAAAAATCAGCTATTATTGTAATGTCCAATAAATCAAACATTTGCAATTTAAAAACTATTCACTTACATTGAAAGCTCAAATAATCACTAAAACCAACAATTATGACAACAACCGACAAACCCAAAGCAGCTTTTTGGATACTAGCTATAATTGCTCTTATATGGAATAGTATGGGAGTTAATGCCTATTTACAGCAACAATATAATACGGAAGTATTTAAGAATCAGATGACACCTGAGCAACTAGAAATGGTTTATGCAACTCCATCTTGGGCAATTGCTGCATTTGCATTAGCTGTTTTTGGAGGGTTATTAGGATCTTTAGCATTATTACTAAGAAAAAAGATTGCCAATATATTATTTACGATTTCTTTACTAGGAATAGTAGCGAAAATGACATACAATTTCTTTATTACTAACTCAATGGAGACCTATGGTCCTGGCGATATGATAATGCTAATTATGATAGTAATAATAGGGATTTTTCTTTTTATGTACAGTAAAACTTCCATCAATAAAGGCTGGTTGAACTAGTAAAAACTATCCATCTCCTTTTATAGTATCTGTTTTTCTAGACAATGAAAACAGGTTTTTAAATAATAGTTTTATATTTTGAAACTTTGTTGAAAATTGTGTTAAAAACATATTTAAATCTATTGCTATTAAGTTGATAATTTTTATAGATTTGACTAACAACCTCACATGAGGGTAACACACTATTTAATAAGGTTTTACCTAGAATGAAAAATTTTATAACTGCGTTTTTAGTTTTCTTAGTATGGTCATTTTTTGGGCTGTGGATTTATTCATGGCTTCAACCAGAGACAAAATCTGCTAAATTAGAAACGGAACTAACTGAAAATGATAAAATAGGCACTTTATTAAAAGAAAATCCTCCTATAGAAAAAGCGAATCCTATTTCACCTAAAAGCTTCGAAAAAGAAAATGACACCATCATTGAAAAAAAAGAAAATAATATTGGATTGAAAGCTACCAACGAAGCTGGGGATATCATTTTTATGTTTCCTGAGGGAATTTCCATTAAAAAAAATATAGTGAAAATTACCATCCCTTCATCAATAATAGATTATAAATACAAAATCAATACGTATCTTTTAGAGCACCCAGACCAAGAATTTCATATCAATTCACTTTACAGTCCAAAAGAAAATATATTAACCCCTAACATTGGTATACAAAGAGGAAATGAAATATTTAAACTTCTTGTTGATACAGGAATTCAGAAAGAAAAAATTGTAGTCAAACCGATTATCAAAGATATTTTATTTAACGAAAATGATGGTTTTAATAACAGTATTTATTTTACTTTTAAACCATTGGATAAAGTAAGAGTGGATTTATTAAAAAATAGCACTCCAAATATTAGAATTGTGTATCCGAAATTTTCAGATTCTGGTATTCTGGTAAACAAAGACTTAAAAACACTATTGAGTGAATTAATTGTTTATTTCAATAATAATCCAGATAAAAAAATTGATGTTGTAGGTCATACCGATAATATCGGAAACAGCTTAGATAACTATAATATTGGTTTAAAGTATGCAAAACAAGTACGTTGGTATTTAATATCGAAAGGAGATTTTAATAGAAAATTATTAAAAGCTTCTTCAAAAGGAGAGTCTGAATCTATCGGTGATAATAATACAAATCGTGGTAGAACAGCAAACAGAAGAATAGAAATAATTTACAACTAATTATGACACAAATTTCTGAAGTATCAAATTTATTACCTCAATATTTAGGTATATTTATTTTAATGCTAAGTACTTTTTTAATTGGATACTTTTCATCTTTATGGATTCAGAAATCTAAATACCAAGGAATTATAAAAGGTCAAAAAAAGAAAATTGCTGCTTTAAAAGAAAAGCATAATGCAATAATTAGAAATAAAAACATCAATGATATTGATACCATTTTTACTGAAATAAAGCCTAAAATTATAAAAGTAGTAAGAGAAGTTCAGGAAAAATTAGTTATACAATCTCAAAATGCTATTATTGAAGAAGAATCCCCTATTCTAGATGAAGAAATTAAGGTACCTAAATCTGTAGCAGAAAAAACACGTACTAGCTATATTACTTATACTAAAACCAAACCAAAACTTAATTTTGAAAACTTTGGAACAGCAGATAGTAACAATAAAGACAATCTAACTAAAATTGAAGGTATTGGCCCCTATATTGAAGAAAAACTAAATGAAATAGGAATCTATAACTACGACCAAATAAGTAAATTTACTTTTGAAGACATTAGAATCTTAACAGATTTAATAGATTTCTTTCCTGGCAGAATTGAACGTGACGATTGGGTTGGACAAGCAAACGCACGTAAAGTTCATTAATCAACTTTTTATATGACATTAGCCACAATTGATTGGGTTTTAATTATTTCTTTTTTTACCCTCGTTTTAGCCATTGGTATTTACGTTTCTAAAAAATCTGGTAAAAACACTTCCGAATATTTTTTATCAAATCGCAATATGCCTTGGTGGCTTCTCGGCTTCTCTATGGTGGCTACAACGTTTTCTACAGATACACCTAATCTAGTTACTGACATTGTAAGAAATAATGGAGTATCAGGTAACTGGGTCTGGTGGGCGTTTTTATTAACAGGGTTGCTTACTGTTTTTGTATATGCAAAACTTTGGCGCAAGTCTAATGTTAGTACAGATATGGAATTCTACGACCTTCGTTATGGTGGAAAACCAGCACATTTTTTACGAGGGTTTAGATCCGTATATCTTGGTGTTGTTTTTAACATTATGGCAATGGCAGCAGTTACATTGGCTGCTATTAAAATAGGTCAAGTTATGCTGGGACTCTCCCCTATTGAGACTGTTTTAATTGCTGGAACTATTACCGTAATATTTAGTGCCCTTGGTGGATTTAGAGGAGTAGTGTACACTGACTTTGTTTTGTTTTTTGTTGCCATAGCGGGTGCTATTGGTGCAGCCTATTATTTAGTAAACTTACCCGAAGTTGGAGGATTAGCCAATCTAATTAAACATGAAAACGTAGTTGATAAATTATCTATTTTTCCAGATTTTGATGATAAAGAAGCGCTGATTGGAATTTTTATAATTCCGCTAGCAGTTCAATGGTGGAGTGCTTGGTATCCAGGTGCAGAACCTGGTGGTGGTGGTTACATTGCACAACGAATGTTAGCTGCCAAAAATGAAAATCACGCGATTGGTGCTACTTTCTTCTTTAATATTATGCATTATGCATTGCGCCCTTGGCCTTGGATTTTAGTGGCATTGGCATCTTTAGTTTTATATCCAGATTTAGCGAGTATTCAAGAAGCATTTCCTAACATAGAGGAAAGCAAATTAGGGCACGATTTAGCCTATTCTGCAATGTTAACTAAATTACCTGCTGGATTACTAGGTTTGGTATTAGCATCTCTTGGAGCTGCTTATATGTCTACTATTTCCACTCATTTAAATTGGGGTTCCTCGTATATTGTAAATGATTTTTACAAACAACAAATAAACAAAAATGCCTCTGAAAAAGAGTTGGTAAATATTGGGAGAATCTCAACAGTTATATTGATGATTTTTAGCGCTTTATTAGCCTTAGTATTGACGAATGCACTTCAATTATTCGAAATCATTCTAATGTTTGGGGCTGGGACAGGTTTGATATTTATCTTGCGATGGTTTTGGTGGCGTATCAATGCTTGGAGTGAAATCTCAGCGATGTTTGCTTCAGGGGTTATTTCAATACTTCTAAACTTCACTTCCCTTAGCACACTCCTTTTCGATCATAAAATTGATGGCGGAATTATAGTGGACGGTATTTTTCCTGCCTGGGCAAAATTTCCGTTGGTAGTTTTAATAACTACTATAATTTGGGTGGTAGTGACTTTTTTAACGAAACCTGAAAAAAATGAAACTCTCAGAGCCTTTTACAAACAAACAACTCCAGGGGGTCCAGGATGGAAAAAAGTGCTTTCTACATTTGAGGATACATCATTCATGGAAAAAGAAAACAGTAAAGAATGGTCTGTTCCTTCCGGGATTTTAGCAATGGTGCTAGGTTGTATATTAGTTTACAGCTGTATGTTTGCTACTGGAAATCTATTGTATGGAAATTACACTATAGCTAGCGGATTGCTTGTATTAATAGTAATCTCAGGATTTTTATTACTCCGACTTTGGAAAAGTAATAAGATTTCTCCTTTAGATTAGTATTTTATAATACCGTTAGCTTTCAATAAAAAAGCATGAAGCATATGAAAAACTTTCCTATTTTAAAAACAAATAGATTTGATTTAGTTGAAATCAATGAATCTCATTTAGAAAATATATTCGAATTATATAGTGACCCGAAGGTTACAAAATATTTTGATATAATTCCTTTAAAAGATAAAACAGAAGCCAAAAGAGAAATTAAATTTTATCAAAAACGATTTCTGGATACTATTGGAATTCGCTGGGGTATTGCTTTTAAAAATCAAACAGAAATAATCGGAACATTAGGCTATAATAAAATAATTAAAGGAAATAAAGGCAGAATTGGTTACGATTTGCAATATAGACACTGGGGCAAAGGGATTATGACGGAAGTACTAAAAGAAATATGTCATTATGGGTTTGAAGAACTATGTCTGAATAGAATTGAAGCTGAAGTAATGCAAGGGAATAAAGGTTCAGAAAAATTACTTGAAAAACTACAATTTAAAAAGGAAGGAATCTTAAGACAATGGATGCACTGGAATGATAAATTTTATGATATAACCATGTATTCACTATTAAAATCCGATTGTCAAAAATTAAAACATAAAAAAACCACTTAAAAAAAGTGGTTTTTTGAAATTAGTATAACAAAGTATTAATTATTTCCAAGAATTAATGGCAATCCGCCATCCCCAGAACCTATTACAATCACTTTACTATTAGGTGATTGTGATAATTTCAAAGTAGCTTCAATACCTTTGTCCTGTAAAATTTTATCGGTAAGAGAAGCACTTAATATTCTGTTAGCATCTGCTTTTCCTTGCGCTTCAATAATTACTTTTTCAGCCTCTTTTGCCGCAGTAACTAATCTAAACTCATACTCTAAAGACTCTTGTTCTTGTTTTAGTTTACGTTCAATAGCATCTTTAATTGTTTTTGGCAGGGTAACATCTCTAATTAATATTTCATTAAGCTGTATATATTCATCTTCTACAATTCTTTTAGTTTCTTCATAAATTTCAACTTGTATAGCATCACGTTTACTAGAGTACAATTGTTCTGGAGTATATCGTCCAACAACACTTCTTGCTGCACTACGTATTGCAGGTTGTAAAACTCTTGAAACATAGCTATGTCCTTTTTGTTGATGTAATTTACCAAGATTATTGTATTGTGGTTGAAACCAAGCGGTTGCTTCTAATTCAATTTCAAGCCCATTAGATGATAATGCTTGCATTTTTTCATATACTTCTTGCTGTCTAACTTCATAAACGATCACTTTATTCCAAGGCGCAATTATATGAAACCCTTCTCCAAGAGGTGGTTGGTCTATTACAACTCCTCCACCAAAAGTTTTATACATTACTCCCGCTTCACCAGCACCAATTGTAATTGCCGATTTAGCAACAAGTATTATAGCCAAAACAAGTATGACGATTACAGGTACTCCAATTTTAGGTAATTTTTCCATTTTATATTTTATTTTTAGTTAATAATTATTTTTAAATAAGTCCATTATATTTTCTTAGAAACCATTCTAACGACAAAGTTAAAACAATTAACCCCAATAAATACTTCCAATCTATCAAAGGTGTAATTTTTTTTTCACTTTTCTGAATTTGTTGAAATCTATCATCAGATAATAAATCAGAAATTAAAGCTTCTTTTTCTGAAATAAAATAAGCTTTCCCATTAGTATTAGTCGCAACTCTAGTAAGTTTTGTTACATCAGCATTTAAAAATTGTTGCTCTACATTAAAATCTAATATGGTAAATGACCCACTTCTTGAAACAGCTTCATCTTTTGCTGAAACAGAAAACTTATATTCTCCTGCTGAAAGGTTATTTAAATCAACTTCAAAAAAATTGTTTTTTAGTAGCATAGGATATTCCAAAACATCATTAGTCTCCTTATTAGTCACCTTAATTTGCAAACTTATTCGGGAATCAAACACATAATTTTTATCGAAATACTGAGCTGAAATTTTAATAGAATTATTATTGTAATAAAATGTTTCTGAACTTACAGTAAGCCTGCTTTTACGTTCATTTGAAGCTAAATATTGAACCAACTTTCCAATAAAATTATCAAAATCTTCAAAACTATTAGACTCCAAATACGACTGTGCTCTCCATCGCCATAAACCTTCTCCATCAAAAATTGCATTTCGGTTTCCATTTAATTCGGAGGTGGCTAATAAGGGAGTTTCCGTAGTAAATCCATCTATAAATTGTTCTAAAATCACCTCATTAGGAACAATAATTTCTAACTCTCCAAAAAGTGTTTTTAAAGGTCTAAATTTATAAAAACCAATGTCTTCAACAGCAAATGTACCATAATTAACATTTAAGGATCCTTCAACGTCTTCGGTTTGATTGGTTACATTTTTCCTAAAATTATCTTGAGCAAAATTTAAAAAACTCCAATTGGTTTGCAAGCCTGTAAAGGTGAAAGTATTCTTACCTAGTTTTTTAATCTCAGAATAAATAGCAGCAAAACTCCTGTCGGGTTGGTATAAAATAACCAATTGATTATCATTGAGCAATCGCAAGGCTTCAGCAGGTTTTTTTATACTTACTTTTCGTTGTTCATTACTTGAAATAGCTTTTTTAATTGCTCCTAAATCTGGATGAGAAATTGAACTTACAATCAATACATTGGTAGCTTGATCAATTACCTCTACCGCAAATTGTTTATGATTATTGGTGGTGTTTTTTTCTTCTTTTAAAGGAAGTAATTCTACACTATATTTTTGAAGTCCAACTTTTGATGCTGGAAGAGTAATTGATACTATTTTAGAATTTTCCTTTTTTGAAAATGAAACATGCTCACGATATAAAACGGCATTCCCCTGTTTGATAACAAACTGAGAAGTGACAGATCCTGACCCACTGTACAATAAGATTGCCTCTACTGGAAACTTATTTTTTAAAAAAGCATATCGGTTGGTATTTAATTGCTCAATTTTTAAATCGATATACGTAATGGAGTCTCCTACAATAATTGGGTAAATCGGGTTTTTAACATTCTTTGTTATATATTCATAATCATTTCCTAACGTCTGGTTCCCATCAGAAATAAGGACGGTAGGGGCATTTTCATTTTTATATAATTGATTAGTAGTTGAAAGTGCTTGAGAGATATTGGTATTTCTTTTAGAAAAAGAAAGAGAATCTATCACTCTAAAATCTCTTCCGAAGGAATAAAAAGTAAGGTCAAATTTCTTATTTAACGCTTCATTATTCTTTAAGGATTCAACTAAACTCTCCACATTAGCAACTTGATTTAATTCTTTAATTGAAGTCGAATTATCTACCAATACTGGTAAACTTGGTTTTTTTACTGAAAATGTTTCCGTTTTAAATTTTGGATTTATAAGAAGAATTAAAATTAAAAATAAAGTAATAAACCTTAATATCCCATAGGTCCACTTTGCTTTATTGGTATATTTAGTTTTATAACCATACATAAAAAACACCAAAACAAGGGCGGTAATTCCTGCAATAATGATATATAGTATAGTTTGTGAAGACATTTGTTATTTAGGGCTTAAGACCATTTCATTTTATGACCTACGACATAAGACTTGGTTATTATATTTTAGGAAATTCTCCAAATTAAAAATTAATTACAAGAATTGCCATCTAAAAACTGAATGCTCATACTGAAGACTGTTACGTAAGCATTCCTCCATCAACGTTAAGTACCTGCCCTGTAATATATGATGACAAATCTGACCCTAGAAAAACACATGTATTTGCAATTTCTTCTGGTGCTCCTCCACGTTTTAAAGGAATTACTGATTGATATGTTTTTATAACATCCTCTCCTAATTTATTTGTCATTTCGGTTATAATAAAGCCTGGAGCAATTACATTGTTTCTAATATTTCGAGAACCTAACTCAATAGCCATAGATTTTGTGAACCCAATAATCCCTGCTTTAGAAGCAGCATAATTACTTTGTCCAGCATTTCCCTTTACCCCTATAACAGAACTCATATTAATAATAGACCCTTTGCGTTGTTTCAACATGGTGCGTTGAACTGCTTTGGTCATATTAAAAACCGACTTTAGATTTACCTCAATTACTCTGTCAAAATCTTCTTCACTCATACGCATTAGAAGATTGTCCTTGGTAATTCCTGCATTATTAATAAGAATGTCGATAGATCCAAATTCCTTTACAACCTCAGCAGCTAATTCTTGTGCTTGTTCAAAATTAGAGGCATCACTTTTATATGCTTTAACTTTTACGCCTTCTTTAGATGCTTCTTCTTCAATTACTTTTGCTGCTTCAGATGAAGAGCTATATGTGAATGCAATATTAGCGCCGTGTTTTGCAAATACTTCTACAATCGCTTTCCCTATTCCACGACTTCCGCCAGTAATGATTGCTGTTTTACCTTCTAATAATTTCATTTGTTACGTTTTTTCTAAGAGTGATACCAAATATACCAAATCGTTGTGAGTTCTTCATAAAAAAAGCCTTGCTAAATTAGCAAGGCTTTAAATTTTATGAAAACTTTATATTATCCTAAAACTTCTTTTACTTTCTTGCCAATTTCAGCTGGAGAATCAACTACATATATTCCGTGTTCTCTCATTATTTTCTTTTTGGCTTGTGCAGTATCATCAGATCCACCAACAATAGCTCCAGCATGTCCCATCGTTCTTCCAACAGGTGCTGTTTCACCAGCAATAAAGCCTATGATTGGTTTTTTACTTCCGCTTTCTTTGTACCATTTAGCAGCATCTGCTTCTAATTGCCCTCCAATTTCACCGATCATTACAACACATTCGGTTTCAGGGTCATTGATTAGCATTTCTACGGCATCTTTAGTGGTAGTTCCAATAATAGGATCTCCACCAATACCAATAGCAGTTGTGATTCCGTAGCCTTGTTTTACAACTTGGTCGGCAGCTTCATACGTTAATGTTCCAGATTTAGAAACCACTCCTACTGTACCTTTTTTGAAAACAAAACCTGGCATAATACCAACTTTAGCTTCATTTGGAGTAATTACTCCTGGACAATTAGGACCTACTAAACGACAATCTTTATCTTTAATATAGTCCATTACTTTTATCATATCTGCAGTTGGAATCCCTTCAGTAATGGTAATAATTACTTTAATTCCAGCTTCAGCCGCTTCCATAATTGCATCAGATGCAAAAGCTGGCGGCACAAAAATAATAGTTGTATTAGCTCCTACTTGTTTTACTGCATCAGCAACGGTATTAAAAACAGGTTTATCTAGATGCTTTTGACCTCCTTTTCCAGGAGTTACACCACCAACTATGTTAGTGCCATACTCAATCATTTGTTCTGAATGAAAAGTTCCCTCTCCTCCAGTAAATCCTTGAACTATTATCTTTGAATCTTTATTTACTAAAACACTCATTTTTTGTGTGAATTTTGATTAAACCATCCCGTACTTTTCGGGACTGCAAATATACCTTTTTACTGAATATTTAAGTTGGTTTTTTATATTTACTTTTTTGAATTTTTGAATATATTTTATTCAAAAAAGGCATCCTAATTAGGCTACATAGAAGATTAATAAATCTGAAATAATTTTATTTACTTCTGTTTTTTTATTATCTCAGGGAGCTTTTTAATATATGCCATTTCTCGAAATTTAGCCCTAGCTTCTATCGCTGGAGAACCAAAATAAACTTTATTCTCTATTGTAGAATGTCCTAGCCCAGATTGGGCGTATATCTCGGTACCTTTAGCTATAGTAATGTCACTTTTAACGCCAACTTGCCCCCAAAGAGTAACTTGATCTTCAACAATAACACAGCCAGATATTCCTACTTGTGATGCCACTAAACATCGTTTTCCAAGAACAGTATCATGACCAATATGTACTTGATTATCGAGTTTAGTCCCTTCTCCAATTCGTGTTGACGCACTTACTCCTTTGTCTATCGTGCAGAGCGCACCAATATCAACATTATCTTCAATAACAACATTGCCTCCACTTAAAAGCTTGTCAAATTTTTCGGGTCTATTTTTATAATAAAAAGCATCTGCTCCTAAAACAGTTCCTGCATGAATAGTAACATTGTTTCCAATTACCGTATTATCATAAATAGAGACATTAGAGTGAATGACACAATCGTTACCAATTATTACATTGTTTCCTACAAAAACATTGGGCTGAATTATAGTATTTTCACCAATTATTGCAGAATCTGAAATAGTAGATGCTGCTGATACAAAAGGTCTAAAATGTTGAGTAAGTATATTGAAATCTCTGAAAGGATCGTTAGATATTAAAAGTGCTTTCCCTTCTGGGCAATCTACTTTTTTGTTGATTAACACTATTGTTGCGGCAGATGCTAAAGCTTTATCGTAATATTTAGGATGGTCTACAAAAACAATATCACCAGATTGGACTACATGAATTTCATTCATTCCTAATACTGGAAATTCAGCATTACCTATATAATCACAATTAATAATTTTCGCAACATCTTCTAAGGTCTGAGGAATGGAAAATTTCATACTATTATCTCTAATTTATTCTTTTACTCTTTCTTGATAGTTTGCTTTATCGGTATCAATTCTAATTTTATCGCCTTCATTAATAAATAATGGGACATTAATAGTCGCTCCTGTTTCAACCGTTGCAGGTTTTGTGGCATTTGTTGCTGTATTCCCTCTAACTCCAGGCTCTGTTTTTGTTACTTCTAAAATAACATGAGCTGGCAAATCTACAGACAGCGGCATATCATCCTCGGTATTTATTTGTATGGTTACAACCTCCCCTTCTTTCATAAGACTAGGATTATCTAAAGAATCTTTCTCTATTTGAATTTGAGCATAATCCTGAGTGTTCATAAAATGATACGTATCTCCATCATTATATAAAAACTGAAATTTATGAGTCTCCACTCTAATATCCTCAATTTTATGCCCAGCTGAAAACGTATTATCTATTACTTTTCCTGTAGTTACACTTTTAAGTTTAGTTCTTACAAAAGCAGGACCTTTACCGGGTTTTACATGTTGAAAATCTATAATTTTAAAAATATCATGATTATATTTAATACATAATCCTTTTCTAATATCTGAAGTACTTGCCATAATTTTTTATTCTATTTTTTTAAGTTTAATTTGAAAAATATCCTTTCATAATGCCTCGCTTAGAGTTTTTTATAAACTGAAGGATTTCATCTCGTTCTGTAGTTGCTTCCATATCTGCTTCAATGATTCTTGCAGCCTGAGTATTGTTGTAATTTTTTTGGTATAATATTCTATAGATACTTTGTATCTCTTTAATTTTTGAAGGTTCAAACCCTCTTCTTCTCAATCCAATAGAGTTTATACCCACATACGACATGGGTTCACGAGCACCTTTCACAAAAGGAGGTACATCTTTTCTAACTAAAGATCCGCCAGTAATAAAAGCATGTCTTCCTAAAGTGCAAAATTGATGAACAGCAGTCATCCCTGCTAATATCACAAAATCACCTACTGTAACATGTCCTGCCAAGGTGCTATTGTTTGAAAATATACAATTATCACCCACGATACAATCATGGGCAACATGGCAATATGCCATTATCAAACAATTTTTACCAATAACCGTTTTACCTCGATCTACAGTTCCTCTATTAACAGTTACGTATTCACGTAAGGTGGTATTATCGCCAATAACAACCGTAGTTTCCTCGTCCTGAAATTTTAAATCTTGTGGTATTGCAGAAATAACAGAACCCGGATAAATATTACAATTTTTACCAATTCTTGCTCCTTCCATAATGGTTACATTAGAACCAATCCAGGTTCCATCACCAATTATTACATTATTATGTATGGTTGCAAAAGGCTCTATTACTACATTTTTAGCAATTTTTGCGCCTGGATGTACGTATGCTAGTGGTTGATTCATCTATAAATTTTTTGTTTTAACAATTTTTGCCATTAACTCTGCTTCGGTTACTAAGACATTATTTACATAAGCTTTACCAGACATAAGTACAATACCTCTTCGCATAGGCTCTACTAGTTTAAGGTCAAATATTAATGTATCTCCTGGACTTACTTGTCTTTTGAATCTTACATTATCTATTTTCAAGAAATATGTTAGATAGTTTTCAGGATCTGGCACCAGGCTTAAAGGTAATATACCTCCTGTTTGAGCCATTGCTTCAACTATCAAAACACCTGGCATTACAGGTGCTCCAGGAAAATGACCTACAAAAAATGGCTCGTTCATCGTTACATTTTTTAAGCCTATTACTTGAGTTTCTGAAATTTCTAAAATCTTATCAATTAATAAAAATGGTGGCCTGTGTGGCAACATTTCCATAATGGCATTAATATCTTTTACTGGTGGTTTACTTAAATCGTAAACAGGTAATCTATTTCGTTTTTGAATTTTAATAATTTTTGCAAGTTTTTTTGCAAACTGTGTATTTACTTTATGCCCTGGTTTATTAGCAATAACTTTTCCTCTTATTCTAGTTCCTATTAATGCTAAATCTCCTATAACATCTAACAGTTTATGCCTAGCAGCCTCATTAGGTTGATGTAATGTTAAGTTGTCTAAAATACCATTGGGTTTTACTGAAATTGAATCCTTTCCAAATGCAACCTTAAGCTTTTCCATTGTTTCTGGAGATAATTCTTTATCTACATAAACAATTGCATTGTTTAAATCTCCTCCTTTTATAAGTCCATGGTCAAGCAGCATTTCAATCTCATGTAGGAAACTAAAAGTACGTGCATTTGAAATTTCTTTTTTAAATTCAGAAATATGATTAATCGCAGCATTTTGCGTGCCTAGTACATTCGTGCCAAAATCTACCATCGTAGTCAATTGGTAATCGTCAGAGGGCATAATCATTAATTCACTACCAGATTCTTCGTCTTTATAAGAAATTATTTCAGTAACAATAAACTCTTCTCGCAATGCTTCTTGTTCAACAGTACCTGCTTCCTCTAATATTTCTACAAAAAACTTTGAAGATCCGTCCATAATTGGAGGTTCCGAAGCATTTAATTCAATCATGCAATTATCTATCTGCAGTCCTACTAAGGCAGCCAACACATGTTCAGAGGTATGAATATTTACTCCGTGTTTTTCAAGGTTAGTACCTCTTTGAGTATTTACTACATAACAAGCCTCCGCTTCTATTACAGGTTGCCCTTCTAAGTCTACACGTACAAATTTATACCCATAATTTTCGGGTGCAGGCTTAAATGTCATAGTCACTTCTTTCCCAGTATGTAAACCAACACCTTTTAAAGTAACTTCGTTTACAATAGTTGTTTGCTTATTAAAACTTTTAATCATTTTTTATAATTTTCTCTAATGAATTTAATCTATTTATTATTTCTGGGAGATTTCTAAAATGTACATAACTTTTATTAAAAGCTCCATAATTAAATGATGGGGATCCTTGTATCGCTTCTCCATCTTTTATGTTTCTTCCTACTCCACTTTGAGCTTGTATTTTTACAAAATTACCAATCGTTAAATGCCCTGCAAACCCTACTTGCCCTCCAATCATACAGTTTTCTCCAATTTTAGTAGAACCTGCTATTCCTGTTTGGGCTGCTATTACCGTGTTTTTTCCTATTTCAACATTATGGGCTATCTGGATTTGATTGTCTAGCTTTACACCTTTTCTTATAATAGTAGAACCCAAAGTAGCTCTGTCTATTGAGGTAGCAGCGCCAATATCTACATTGTCTTCTATAATAACATTCCCTGTTTGAGGTACTTTTGTAAACTCTCCTTTTTCGTTAGGTGTAAACCCAAATCCGTCAGCACCTAAAATCACACTACTATGAATCACACACCCATTTCCTATGACTGTATCAGAATATATTTTAACACCTGAAAACAGTGTTACATCATTTCCTATTACCACATTGTCCCCTATATATACATTGGGATAAATTTTTACATTATCACCAATTTTTACATTATCACCCAAATAAGCAAAAGCACCTATATATATGTTCTCTCCATACAATGCACTTTCTGAAATAAAAACAGGTTGTTCTATTCCTGTCTTATTCATTTTTACTTGATTGTAATATTCTAATAATTTTGAAAACGATTTATAAGCATCTTCTACTCTTATTAAAGTAGTCTCTATTTTATTATCTGGTTTAAAGTCGCTATTAACAATAGTGATAGATGCTTTTGTAGAGTATATGTAATTTGTGTATTTAGGGTTGGCTAAAAAAGTAAGACTCCCTTTAACACCTTCTTCTATTTTTGCTAACTTAGAGACTTCTACTTCAGGGTTTCCATCTACTTCGCCTTCTAAGATTCCGGCTATTTGAGCTGCTGTAAATTTCACAGGTTGGTTTTAATTAGTTTTTAATTTCATTACAAAAATAGAAAAAAAGGATTACTATTTGGTTTTTGGATAACACATATAATTTTTTACCACAACTTTCGAGAGTGCTTTTAAATTTAATTGGTCACTTGCCTGCGCTACATCTATAATTTCTCCCGACTTGGTAAGCAGGTTAATTGTGTCTTTATCCATACTATAAGCCTGATTAGTAATGGTTCCCGTAAAAACAAAATACGAAGCTTCTTCTTCTGAAATATTATATTCCTTCATCATTTCCTGCTTTGATTTATTAATTATTTCTTCTGAAAATAGTTCCGATTGCATTTCAACTTTCAGTAAATCTCTATAAAGTAACATATCTGAAATATTCTTCAGCACAAAATCATCTTCCGAAACCCATGCCTTCATCGCTGAAACAATATCATAATCATCCAATTTCGCAAAAGTCTTCAACACTTCATTATTAAAATTTTCTTTCGTAATACTTGAGTTTAAAAAGAAGGTTAACGCTTTACTCGCTGGTAAAGCAACTCCCTTGCTGGTTAAGTATTTGGCTCTTTTAAGTAGCAATAATAATAACTGTTCGGCTACCAATCCTGTTTTATGAAGGTATACCTGCCAATACATAAATCGTCTAGCAATAATAAATTTTTCAACCGAGTAGATTCCCTTTTCCTCTACAACTAGATTCCCTTCAGAAACATTTAGCATACTTATTAATCGTTCAGAATTCACAGCACCTTCAGAAACACCTGTATAAAAACTGTCACGTTTTAGATAATCCATCCGATCCATATCTAACTGACCCGAAATTAACTGATAACAGAAATTTCGATGGTATTCGTTTTTAAATATTTGAATGGCAAGCGTTAATCTGTTGTTAAATTCTTGGTTTAAAGCATCCATAAAAAGCAAGGAAATATGCTCGTGATCCACTTTTTCAACGATGCTATGTTCCATTGCATGAGAGAAAGGACCATGTCCAATATCGTGTAATAATATGGCAATATATAATGCTTCTGCTTCTGCTTCAGAAATACTTATTCCTTTAAACCGAAGTACTTGCACCGCTTTTTGCATTAAATGCATCGCACCTAAAGCATGATGAAAACGATTGTGTTGAGCCCCTGGATATACCAAATAGGACATTCCCATTTGAGAAATTCTACGAAGTCGTTGAAAATACCTATGTTCAATTAATTCAAAAATGAGTTCACTAGGTATAGTAATAAAACCGTAGATTGGGTCGTTAATGATTTTGAGTTTGTTTTGAGAATTCAAGCTTTATAAATTTTTAATAAAAGAATGATTTTTTAATGTACTTCGGAATTAATTTTGCAGTACTCCTTAAAATTCAATAAAAAAACAAATATACATATATGAGCGATATAAAAATACTTTGGGTTGATGACGAAATAGAATTATTAAAACCACATATTATTTTTCTTGAAAAAAGAAGCTATAAGGTAACCGAAGCCAAAAGTGGTACCGAAGCACTTGAAGAGTTGAAAACTCAAAATTTTGATATCGTTTTTCTTGATGAAAACATGCCAGGACTAACAGGATTAGAAACATTGGCCGAAATAAAAGAATCACATGCAACCCTGCCTGTGGTGATGATTACCAAAAGTGAGGAGGAATATATCATGGAAGAAGCTATTGGCTCTAAAATAGCCGATTACCTTATAAAGCCCGTAAATCCCAATCAGATACTTTTAAGTTTAAAAAAGAATTTAGATCATTCTCGCTTGGTTTCAGAAAAGACAACTTCTAGTTACCAACAAGAGTTTAGAAAAATTGCGATGGATTTATCTATGGTAAATTCTTATGAAGAATGGGTAGAAATGTATAAGAAACTAGTGTACTGGGAATTAGAACTTGAAAATATTGACGACTCTGGTATGTTCGAAATATTAGAATCTCAAAAAACGGAAGCAAATACACAGTTTTGCAAATTTATTGATAGAAACTATCCAGCCTGGTTTGAGCACAATCAAGAGGCACCGATAATGTCACATACTTTATTTAAGGAGAGAATACTTCCAGAGATTAAAGATCAAAAAACATTATTAATTGTGGTAGACAATTTACGCTACGATCAATGGAAAGCTTTTGAGCCATTTTTAACGAGTAGTTATAAAAAAAACACTGAAGATCTGTACTATAGTATTCTACCAACCGCTACACAATACGCACGTAATGCCATTTTTTCAGGCTTAATGCCAAGCGAAATGGAAAAACTATACCCTGATTATTGGTTAAACGACACCGATGAAGGTGGAAAAAACATGTTTGAGAAAGATTTTTTAAAAGAACAATTAAAACGCCTCGGACTCAATTTAAACTGGAGTTACCATAAAATTTCAAGTTTAAAGCAAGGAAAGCGCCTTTCAGATAATTTTAAGAGTCATAAAAATGATGACCTTATTGCGGTAGTATATAATTTTGTAGATATGTTATCCCACTCTAAAACCGAAATGGAAGTAATAAAAGAGTTAGCCTCGACAGATAAATCATACAGATCCTTAACCCAAAGCTGGTTTAAAAACTCTCCTTTATTAGATATTATACAACAAGCTTCACAATTAGGTTTTAAATTAATTATAACTACAGATCATGGGACTATCAATGTAAAGACCCCTTCCAAAGTAATAGGGGATAGAAACATTAGTGCAAATCTTAGATACAAAACAGGCAGAAGTTTATCCTATGAAAAAAAGGATGTTTTAGTATCTAAAAACCCAAAGAGCATTCATTTACCTTCAATTAATATGAGTAGCTCCTTTATTTTTGCTAAGGGAGATTTATTCTTCGCATATCCTAATAGGTACAATCATTTTGTAAGTTATTACCGAAATACCTATCAACATGGAGGCATTTCTCTTGAAGAAATCCTTATTCCTTTTGTAGTTTTGAACCCAAAGTAGTATATTTGTAAGCAAGTTCTTACAATAGTGCGTATTATCGAATATTTTTGCTAATAATCGATATATAATTTTATATTCGCATTTGTTAAGCTATGGAATATACCTATACATTACAAGATTTGCCAGAGATAGCAGAAAAGGTACTATTAGCTGTTCCTAATAAGACACTCCTTTTTTATGGAGATATGGCGGTTGGAAAAACAACATTGATAAAGGAGATTGCGAAAAGATTAGGTGTAAAAGATAACATTAGTAGCCCCACCTTTTCTATAGTAAATGAATATGAAATTGAGAATGGTAAAGTGTATCATTTCGACTTTTATAGAATAGAAAAAGAAGAAGAAATTTTAGATATTGGAATAGAAGAATATTTTTATAGCAACCATTGGATACTAATAGAATGGCCTGAAAAAATTAAGAGTTTATTACCAGCTATAAATACAGTAATTAAACTAACTAAGAATAAAAACGGAAGTAGAACTATAAACATAATGCCAGTGAAATAGATTGTTTACGATAAAATATACAAGAAAATACTTTTAAATTGAGGTCCCAAATCGCAAGTTTTTAAGAGCTTTAATATTAATAAAATCCGAACTTACTAAGATACGACCAACATAATTTACACACTTGCGCTTTAATGCTCTAAGTTTGTGCTATTAACCTCACAAAAATAGAACATTATGAAACTAACAAAAGTATTATTTATCGTAGCAATTTTCGGAGCTGGATTATTTGTATCTTGTACTCCTGAAAGTATAGAAGATGGACAAACAGAACAACAAATCGACCACACAAGAAATCGTCCACCAAACCAAGGATAAAAAATCCTTATTTATTGGAGGAGCGATTGTTATTTTAATAGCAATTACTCCATTTCTGTTTTATTTATACAAAAGTTTCCCAGATGATAGTAAGATTTGGGAAACTTCTTTGTTTTCATTAGAAACCAGTTTTTATTCTTGGTTTGATTATGCTTGGTATTTAACTGGTAAAATCATTCCCCTATACTTATTATTAATCTGGTTTTTCACATGTAAACATTGGTGGCACTGGATTATTTTAGTCCCTATTGCTATGTACACTTTCCAATTATGGGGTCTTATTAACCAAAATAGATTACTTGATGAAGTTGAACTATATTATGTATTACCATTAATGATGGTGGTTATACCTTTTGTTTATGTCATCAGGGCTAAACTTTTTGCAAATATTCATGATCAAGATCTAAAATCTTTCGAAGAAGAACTTGGCAAGAAAAGAACGTTTTGGCAACAAATTAAAGATTTATTTCAATAATTCTGCATTCTTAATATCACTCCAACATTAATTCATTAATTCATTCTCAAATTAAATAAATTAATCCGTAACTTGGTGCATCTAACAAAACCTTAATGTCCAAGCCAACAACACCCTTTACCAAAGAGCAATTACTCCCACAAGAGGAAACCTTAGAAATTGCTAAACGAAAGGGCAAACTCTTTATCGGAATTCCTAAAGAAACCTCTTTTCAAGAAAAACGTATTTGCCTTACTCCAGATGCGGTAGCTGCTATTGTAGCAAATGGCCACAAAGTGTTGGTAGAAAATGATGCAGGAAATAATGCTGGTTTTATTGATACAGATTACAGTGAAGCGGGCGCAGAACTCACCAAAGACAGCAAAAAAGTGTTTGGCTGCCCTATAATTTTAAAAGTAGAACCCCCTACCCTAGACGAAATTGAATTGATCCACCCTAAAACGGTTTTAATTTCTGCTTTACAACTTAAAACACGTGAGAAAAGTTATTTTGAAGCAATAGCTAAAAAGAAAATTACAGCCCTAGCATTCGAGTTTATCAAAGACGAAGACCATAGTTATCCCGCCGTAAAAGCATTGAGCGAAATAGCCGGAACTGCATCTGTCCTAATAGCAGCAGAATTAATGGTCAATGCAGAAATGGGTAACGGTCTACTCCTAGGAAACATTAGCGGAGTGCCACCAGCCGAAGTTGTTATAATCGGTGCAGGAACCGTTGGAGAATTCGCAACTCGCTCTGCATTAGGCCTAGGAGCTAACGTAAAAGTATTTGATAGCTCTATTACCAGATTAAGAAAATTGCAAGTCAATGTTGGTAGAACGTTATACACCTCTACCCTACAACCCAAATACCTCATGAAAGCATTACGCCGTTGCGATGTTGCCATTGGTGCTTTAAAAGGAAAAAACCGTTCTCCGGTAGTCGTAACCGAAACTATGGTAGAGAATATGAAAAAAGGTGCTGTTATTATTGATGTGAGCGTAGATATGGGTGGATGTTTTGAAACCACAGAAATAACCACTCACAACAAGCCCACTAAAATAAAGCATGATGTAATACATTATGGAGTGCCAAATATACCTGCTCGATACCCTAAAACCGCTTCTATTTCTATAAGTAACATCTTCACACCTTACTTATTAGATATTGCAGAATCTGGCGGATTAGAAAATGCCATAAGATTTGATGGTGGATTAAAAAATGGATTGTATTTTTACCGCGGAATTTTAACAAACAAAGCTGTGGCAGATTGGTTCGATATGTCTTA
>JAUVAS010000112.1 GCA_030591585.1 Flavobacterium sp.
AAATAAATAAACTTTATAAGGAGGTGATCTTAACCTCATCATCTCCTTATATTAAAGAAACCCATTACTAACTAAATACCCAATAAAAAAATGAAATTTTCAAAATTGAATCTAAACTTACTTGGAGCATTAGTCATTGCTTCAATCTTATTTGTAAGTTGTAAATCCGATAAAAAGGATGATCCTTATGCAAAGAAAACAGAGACTACAGATGTTGCTACAGATGGTATAGTAATTACCGATGCCGAAATGGAACAAGGAAGCGCTATCTTCTTTGACCGTTGTGCAGGTTGCCATGGATCAAGTAGAAAAGGAGCCACAGGACCTCATTTATTACCTGTAAAACCTGAAGGAAGTGATAAGCCAGGAACCCTTGAATTTGGAGCAGATGGACTAAAAGCATTTATCGTTAATGGTACAGCTGCTGGGATGCCAGAATGGGGTGGAATTTTAACTGATCAAGAAATTGAGTTAATGACTCGTTTCTTACAAGTAGATCCTCCTCCAATTCCGCCATATGGAATGGATGAAATGACTGCGTCTTGGAATCTTATTATTCCTGTAGTTGACAGACCTACAAAACCACAACATAACAGAAATATCGATAATTACTTTGGTGTAATTATGAGAGATGCCGGTAAGGTTGCCATTATTGATGGTGATACTAAAAAACAGTTAGCAGTTTTAAAAACTGGATTTGCAGTTCATATCCTTAGAACTTCTGCATCAGGAAGATATATTTATTCTGTAGGTAGAGATGGAAGAATTACAATGATTGATACGTATCCAGATGTTCCAACTATTGTAGCTGAAGTAAAAGGTGGTTTCGATTCTCGTTCTGTAGAAGTTTCAAAATTTAAAGGTTTTGAAGACAAATACCTAGTATTTGGTGGTTACAGCCCAAGTCATATTGCAATCTTAGACGCACAAACATTAGAACCTTTAAGTATCACACCTACTGCAGGAAATGCATGCGATGGTGATAAAGAGTTTATTGAAGAAGCTCGTGTGGCTGCTATCGTTGCTTCACATACAGACCCTGTTTGGATTTGTAATATTAAAGAAAGAGGAATCGTTGCAATTGTTGATTATACCGACCCTAGAAATCCTGCAATTACTGAAATTCCTGCAGCTAGATTTTTACACGATGGTGGATTTGATTCAACTGGACATTATTTCTTAGTAGCTGCAAATGCAAGTAATAAAATTGTGGTAATTGATGTACCCAATAAAAAACTAGTTGCAATTATCGAAACAGGTAACATGCCTCACCCGGGAAGAGGAACTAACATTAAAAATGATTTAGGAAATCTTTGGGTAACTTCTCACTTAGGTGAGAACAAACTATCTTTTATTAAAACAAATCCTGGAGAAGGACAATGGACCGTTGTTAAAGAAGTAAAAGCTACTGGTAACGGTGGTGGAGCTTTATTTGTAAAATCACATCCAAAGTCTAAACACTTATGGGTTGACAGAACTTTAAATCCGAATGCTGAATTAAACTCTACTGTTGATGTATTTGACATCAAAACACTAGAATTAAAAGCAAATCTTAAAGCACCAGAAGGTGTTGACGGAAGAGCAGTGCATTTTGAGTACAACAAAGCAGGAAACGAAGTTTGGGTTTCTTACTTTATGGGAGAAAACAGTGCTATCGTAATTTACGATGACAAAACCCTTAAAGTGAAACAAGTTATTCAAGAGGATTGGGTAGAAAACCCAACAGGTAAATTCAACGTTTACAATACAACTCACGATATCTATTAACACTTGATATTTATTCATTCCGAAGAGATTTATTTTCTTCGGAATGAATTTAAAATCCATTACTAAAATGAAGTTATTTATAACATTCACAGGATTTGTATTGTTTTCATTTGTCTCACTATTTGGTCAAGAACAAGTCGTCGACAGTACAAAAACTGAACAACTAAAGGAAGTCATTATCACTGCCCAATATACACCTCAAGCTGAAAAAAATGCCGTGTATAAAGTGAAGAGTATTTCTTCAGAAACTATAGAACTAAAAGCTGCTTCTAATTTAAGAGAATTGTTGCAACAAGAATTAAATATTGATTTAGGACAAAATTCTGTTTTCGGAACTAGTGTAGAAATGCAGGGTATTTCAAAAGAAAATATCAAAATTCTTATTGATGGTGTTCCTGTAATAGGAAGGCTCAACGGAGTCATCGATTTAAACCAAATTAATCTCGCAACTATTGAAAGGGTTGAGATTGTTGAGGGTCCTGTTTCAGTTTTTTACGGAACCGATGCTATGGGTGGAGTTATCAATCTTATTACTAAACAAGATCAAGAAGACACCGTTAATGGGTCTGTTTCTGCATATTACGAAAGTATTGAAGCTACCAACTTCACAGCAGATATTGGCTACAAATTTGATGATAATCTTATAAAAATAAATGGCGGGTATTATCACTTTAACGGATTTTCAACCAGTGATAATTCTAATATTGAAAACCCTAGAAACCTAAATTGGGAAGAGCGACAACAGTACTTTGGAGATTTCACTTTTATTACTGGATTTAAAGATTTAAAATTACGCTATAATGCCAATTTAAACCATGAAAAATTAATTTCAATTGGAGAACCTGATAGGTTTGGCAATATTGAAGATATAGATTATTTCACAAGACGTATTAACAACACTTTAAATCTTCAAGGGAAAGTATTCAAAAATAAATTTATAGATGCAACCGCTTCCTTTTTAGATTATCAAAGATATCACGACACCTATATTGTAGACCCAGAAACATTTGAAAGCACACTTTCAGATACAGATACTAAAGATGATAATATGGTCATTTATCGATACGGTGGATTAAAAGCACAGCTAGGGAAAAGTGAAAAAACAGATAACCTCAATTATGCGGTAGGGTTTGATTATAATGATGAAACTACTAGCGGAGAAAGAATTTTAAACAACAAGCAATCTATAGAAACGATAGCAGTTTTCGGAAGTCTTAACTACAAAATAGTAGAGGATTACGAAATTCAACCTTCTGCCAGATATACCTATAATAGCAGTTATGGTTCTTTATTTTCTCCTGCATTAAATTTAAAAGCAAGCTTTAATAATAACAATACTTTACGGTTTTCTTATGCTAACGGATTTAGAGCACCGTCTATCAAAGAGCTTTTTCTAGATTTTCATATAACTTCTGGCCCTTTCACCTTTATTATTAATGGTAATGAAGATTTAGAAGTAGAAGAATCGCATAGTTTTAA
>JAUVAS010000077.1 GCA_030591585.1 Flavobacterium sp.
AGCTCTAAACTTACTGAAAAATGAGAAGACAGAAAAGCAAGGTATTAAAGGTAAAAGACTTAAAGCAGGTTGGGATAATCAGTATTTATTAAAGGTGTTAAAAATAAAAGTATGAGTTTGCCCTGATAAAAAAAGCCTCTCATAGTATGAGAGGCTTTTTTAATTATATTAAAATGAACTTATTTTTTTCCGTCCATTTTGTCTTTAAGGGCCTGAAGAGCATCATTAGCGTCACCAAGTGTAGGCTTACTTTCTGCAGCTTGTGCAACTTGCTTCTTAACAGCTTGCTTTACAATCTTAGCTTCTTCTTCTTTATGGATAACCATATGTGAAGCAACTACTTTCTTAAATTCTTTATTGAATTCAATAATTTGTAATTCTGCTTCTTCACCTTTACCAAGTTTAGTACCGTCTTCTTTTTCTAAATGACGTGTTGGTATAAACGCAGTAATATCATCGTTAAAGTTTACTACAGCACCTTTCTCAACGATTTCTGTAATTGCAGCAGTATGTTTAGTTCCTACAGCAAATTCATCTTGATATTTATCCCAAGGATTCTCTGTAGTTTGTTTATGACCTAAACTTAATTTACGCCCTTCAACATCTAACTCTAATACAATTACTTCTAATTCATCACTAATATTAGTGAATTCGCTAGGATGTTTTACTTTCTTAGTCCAAGAAAGATCACTTATATAAATAAGACCATCGATTCCTTCTTCCATTTCAACAAACACACCGAAGTTAGTAAAATTTCTAACAATACCTTTGTGCTTAGAGCCAACAGGATATTTTTTAGTAATATCTGTCCAAGGGTCTGGAGTTAATTGTTTAATACCTAGAGACATTTTACGAGTCTCACGATCTAAAGTAAGAATTACAGCATCAATTTCATCACCTACAGTAACAAAATCTTGTGCACTACGTAAATGCGTAGACCAAGACATCTCACTCACGTGAATCAATCCTTCAACACCTTCAGTAATCTCAATAAAAGCACCATAATCAGCAATTACAACAACTTTACCTTTTACTTTATCACCAACTTTCACATCTTCTCCTAAGTTATCCCAAGGATGTTTACTAAGTTGTTTAAGACCTAATTGAATACGTGATTTGTTTTCATCAAAATCAAGTATTACTACATTTAATTTTTGGTCAAGCTCAACGATTTCATTTGGATGGTTGATACGAGACCAAGAAAGATCCGTAATATGAACTAATCCATCAACACCACCTAAATCAACAAATACACCATAAGAAGTAATATTTTTAACAATACCTTCTAGTACTTGTCCTTTTTCTAATTGGCCAATGATTTCTTTTTTCTGTTCTTCTATATCTGCCTCAATAAGTGCTTTATGAGAAACAACAACGTTTTTGAATTCATGATTTATTTTAACCACTTTGAATTCCATTGTTTTATCTACATACACATCGTAATCACGAATAGGTTTCACATCTATTTGAGAACCTGGCAAGAATGCTTCTATTCCAAAAACATCTACAATCATACCTCCTTTGGTACGACATTTTACAAATCCGTTTACAATTGTTCCTTCATCGTGTGCTTTATTAACACGCTCCCAAGCTTTAATTGTTCTTGCTTTACGGTGAGAAAGAATTAATTGACCTGTTGCGTCTTCACGCACATCAATTAAAACTTCTACTTTATCCCCTACTTTAAGTCCAGGATTGTAACGAAATTCGTTTAAAGAAATAACACCCTCAGATTTTGCATTAATGTCTATAATAGCATCACGATCAGTAATAAACACAACTTCACCATCAACCACTTCATCATTAAGTGTATCAACAAAATTGTCTGCTACTAATTTTTCAAATTCTTCTAATTTCCCATCATCAATTGGATCAATACCTTCTTGGTAGTTGTGCCAATTAAAATCTTTTAGGAACGCTTCAGGATCTTTTTCTTTTAATGAAAGTTCTCTTTTTGGTTTTTCGTCTACAGCTTCTGTTGCAGTGTCAACAGTTTCTTCTTTAGCTTCCGTTTTTGGAGCTTCTTTTTTAGTTGCTTTTGTAGTTTCTACTACAGCAACTTCTTGTACTTCTTCTTTTGTTTCTTTTTTAGCCATTTGCTAATAAAATGTTTTCAATTATTAGTCCAAGTATTTGGTTTGAAAACGTGGGTTTGTATTCTGTGATTCTCAAGTATTAACAGCGGTGGTACACAGAAGTGATTATATTTAGTTTTATTTATTTCCTTTAATTCTTGATTTACCGCTAAAAGGAGTGCAAAATTACTGCTTATTTATTGATTTTCAAAAAGTTTCTTGAAGGAAATCTTAAAGTAGTTTCTTATTTCTTCGTAGATAATTATCATTATAAAACGTTCTCTATTCTTATCTTTGCATAAAACATCAAAAAATGAAGTTACCTTACGCAGAACCCTATAAAACTAAAATGGTTGAATATATTAAACCATCAACTGTCGAACAACGTAAACAATGGATAAAAGATGCTGATTATAACTTGTTTAACCTGACTTCAGAAAAAGTTTTTATAGATCTTTTAACCGATTCTGGAACAGGCGCAATGAGCGATAATCAATGGGCTGAAATGATGAAAGGTGATGAGAGTTATGCAGGGTCACAATCATTTTTAAAATTGAGAGCTGCCGTAAAAAGGATTACAGGATTTGAATACTTTTTACCTACACATCAAGGTCGTGCTGCAGAAAACGTGTTGTTTTCGGTTTTGGTAAAAGAAGGTGACGTCGTTCCTGGAAACTCTCATTTTGACACCACTAAAGGTCATATAGAATTTAGAAAGGCAACTACTTGCGACTGTACTATCGATGAAGCTTTTGACACTTCTGTTTACCATCCTTTTAAGGGGAATTTAAATATTGAAAAACTTGAAGAAACCTTAAAAGCACACCCGAAAGAGAAAATACCCTTTGTAATTATTACTGCTACATGTAATTCTGCCGGCGGGCAACCTGTATCTTTAGAAAATATAAAAAATGTTTCTGAAGTATGTAAAAAATATGGTATCCTATTATATTTTGATGCAGCACGTTTTGCTGAAAACGCATATTTTATAAAAATTAGAGAAGAGAAATATAAAGATTACACCATTAAAGAGATCGTAAAAGAAATGTTCTCTTATGCCGACGGAATGACGATGAGTGCAAAAAAAGATGGATTAGTAAATATGGGCGGATTTATAGCTTTAAATGATGAAGAAATCTTTAAAAAAGCAACTGTATTTAATATAATGTTTGAAGGTTTTATTACCTATGGAGGCTTGAACGGTAGAGACATGGGGGCTTTGGCAGTAGGACTTGATGAAGCAACAGAGTTTGATTATTTAGAAACCAGAGTAGAACAAGTTGCTTTTTTAGGAAAACAATTAGTAGACCATGGAGTACCTGTGCAACAGCCTTTTGGTGGTCATGCAATATTTTTAGATGCTAATAAATTTGTTCCAACCATTCCAAGAGATGAATACAGAGCACAAGCATTGGCGATTGAGATGTATATAGTAGGTGGAATTAGAGGTGTAGAAATTGGAACCATACTAGCAGATAGAGATCCTTTTACTCATAAAAACCGATATCCTGAATTAGAATTAGTACGTCTTGCAATACCAAGAAGAACCTACTCTTTAAATCATATGCGATATGTAGCTGCCGTAATTAAAAATATTTTTGATTCTAGAGAGGAAGCAAAAAGAGGATACACTATTGTTGATGAAGCTCCAATAATGAGGCACTTTACGGTGAAATTGGAAAAATTATAAAATACGAATACCGTTTTTAGTCTTTTTATTTGGTTGAAGTAATGTTACCTCATCGTCATTTACTGCACCTAAAACCAAGCATTCACTGATAGAGTTAGCTATTTGTTTTTTCGGAAAATTGATAACTGCAATTATCTGCCTCCCAAGTAACTCTTCTTTTTTATAAAGACTTGTAATTTGGGTAGATGATTTTTTAACTCCTATTTCATCTCCAAAATCAATGGTTAATTTATAGGAAGGATTCCTAGCCTCTGGAAAGTCTTGAACATCAAGTACGGTTCCAACTCTCATTTCTACTTTTTCAAATTCTTTCCAAGTTAAATCGTTCATTGTTTTCAATTAAACATTAAAGATACTTACCCGTTGTGCATTAATAATTGAATAAGAAAAGTTGTTCATTGGCTCATTAAAGTCATATATTTATTTTGAATATCAAAGAATTAAATACAAAAACAACTTTAAAGCAAATTACAATAAAATTTTAGAAGTACTAAAGTCAATTACAGAAAAAGAACAGTTTTTAAAACAAAAAAGGAAACCAAAACTCAAAGACATAGAATTAATTGCTGTGATTTTAACAGCAGAACATATGAGTATTGACAGTGAATGTCAGTTCTTTAGAGAGATTTCAATTGATTTAAAAAATAAGATTGAACGTTCTGTTTATAATAGAAGGAAGCGAAAATTATTTTTTGCCATAGAGTTTATTAGAAAAGAACTGTCGAATAAATTTAATGAATTTGAAAATTACTTTGTGGTAGATAGCATGCCGTTAGAGGTGGTCAAATTATCTAGAAGTAATAGCAGTAAAATTTGCAAAGAAGAATTTTATCGCGCTCCAAACAGAGGTTTTTGTGCAAGCCAAAATATGCACTATTATGGTTACAAAATTCATGCAGTTTGTTCTGTTGAAGGTGTTTTTAAAAGTTTTGATTATCAATTAGATTTATTCAAAAATAAACAGGTAAAATTAGAAATTCCTATGCGAAAAAACCAACACAATTACCAAAAACAGGCGTACATTTTCAGAAAGAAAAGAAAGCGAATAGAGACCTTGTTTTCACAACTTTGCGACCAGTTTATGATACGACGCAATTACGCTAAATCATTTCAAGGTTTTAAGACAAGAATACTATCAAAATTAACCTCATTAACAATCATTCAATTTATTAATATGTTTGTTTTTGATAGAAACATAAATAATTTAAAAATCAGCATTATTTAAATGCACAACTGGTTATATCTTGATTCTCCCTATGTATCTCTAAAATATTCTTCTATTTATAATGTTCTAAAATTTTAAGAAACTTATCGTGCATTTCTTGAGTATAGTCCAAATGAGTAACGATTCGTAATTTCCCCTGTCCCATAGTGCTAACCTTTACATCCATTTCAAGCATATCGCTAAGAAACTTATTAATATCTAAATTATCCTTTAGATAGAATATTACAATGTTAGTTTCAGTAGGTTCAACATTTTTAATATACTCTTGTTTTTTTAAAACAGCCGCAATTTCAAACGCTTTTTTATGATCTTCTTCCAACCTCTCTACATGATTGTCTAAAGCGTATAACCCCGCAGCAGCCATAAAGCCAACTTGTCGCATTGCTCCTCCAAGTACTTTTCGGATTCTAATGGCTCGTTGCATCAATTTTTTATTTCCTAATAATATAGTACCTATTGGTGCTCCTAATCCTTTACTTAAACATATTGAAATAGAATCGAAAACCTTTCCGTAGTCTTTTGGGTCTTCTTGTTTAGCCACTAAAGCATTCATCAACCTGGCACCGTCTAAATGAAAACCTAAACCATAGTCATCACACAACTTTCTTATTTTTAAAATTTCTTTAAAATCATAACATGCCCCTCCCCCTTTATTGGTGGTGTTTTCTAGACAAACCAATGTAGTGTTGGGAGTATGATAGTTCTCTATCGGACTTATAGCTTCCTCTATCGCAGCTGCAGTAATCATTCCTCTATCGCCATCAATTAAGTTGCAGGTTACGCCACTATTAAAGGCTGCTCCTCCTGTTTCAAAATTATAAACGTGTGCCCATTTATCACAAATTAACTGATCCCCCGGTTGAGTGTGCAAGTTAATTGCTACCTGATTAGACATAGAACCTGTTGGAAAATACAAGGCGGTTTCCATACCAAATAATTCTGCAAACCTTCTTTCTAATTCGTTTACCGTTGTGTCTTCTTTAAAAACATCATCACCAACTTTCGCATTCATTATCGCCTCCATCATTTCGGGAGTGGGTTGGGTAAGTGTATCGCTTCTTAAATCTATAATCATATTCATTCCCTGCGAAGGCAGGGATCTTATTAAATTAAACTCTTTTTAAATTCTCTCTAAAATTGCCTCCTAAACTTCGATTCCATTTCTGAAAGAGTACTTTCAATCACCTTTTCTAGAGCAATAATTTCTAAATCATTATTGTATTCAAAATTAAGGTTTTCATATTTAGATTCGTTGGTTAAATCGTATAAATTATAGGTTTGTCCGAAAGAGTTATTCTCGTTTTTAAATTGAAAGCTTCTAAAGCAAGGATGCACCTTAGAACTCTGTACTGGCACATTCTCCGGATTCTCAACTTCATATTTTTTCACGACTCTCTTTCCAAGGGGTTGTCTCATTAATTCAACAAACTCCAGTATTTTGGAATTCCATAAAGGTAAAGAGAAATAGAGTCCACAGTTATCAATTTTTTTAATCATGGGCTGATTTCTTTCTTTCCAAAAAACATACACTTCATAATAGGTCCCTTTTGAAACACACATTTTACCTTCTTCTAAGGTGAACATTTCTATCGTGCCGTTACAGTATTTATACCTATAAAAATAGTCGTCAATAGCTCGACTTTCTAAACTTTTTGTAAACTCCGAAACCAACTCCTCTACATAGGCTTTATCGTTTTGAGCTACAGAAATAGCACTCACAATTCCGAAGAAAAACAAAAAATAAAAGGAAGTATATTTCATTTATGCTATTTTTTAGAAGAAAATATTTTCTTGTTGTTTTAATTTTAGGCACTTATAACTTATAAATACTTTAAGTGCTTTTTAAAATCCCTTAAATCTATAAAAAATATTGCAATTTTCTTTTATGATGGAAGGTTAAATTCTATTTTTGGGAGGAATTATTTGATTAATAAGATTCCTGCCGGAGTTCATATTGAGCGTAGTCAAAATGCAGGAAATAAAAAAGATCCCCGCCTACGCGGGGAATAGTTACCCGACTTCTCGGGCAATAAATATGACAACAACAGATCAACTCAACGATCTTAGAAGGCGTCTGGATGCGTTAAAGAGATTTCTTGACGTAGCGGGCAAAGAAATTGAAATCGCTAACGACGAAGAGAAAACCTACGATCCTAATTTTTGGAACAACCCAAAAGAAGCCGAATTGTTTATGAAAACACTTCGTACTAAAAAGAAATGGGTAACCGATTATAAAACAGCGGAATCCCTTACCGATGATTCCGAAGTTATTTTCGAATTCTTTAAGGAAGGTGAAGGTACTGCCGAGCAAGTAGATACTTCTTATAACAATGCTTTTAAAGCGATTGAAACCTTAGAGTTTAGAAATATGCTCAGCGATGAAGGTGACAGCCTAAGCGCTGTACTGCAAATTACCGCAGGAGCTGGTGGTACCGAAAGTTGCGATTGGGCAGAAATGCTCATGCGTATGTATTTAATGTGGGCAGAAAAACACAAGCTTAAAGTAAAAGAACTCAATTTTCAAGCAGGTGATGTCGCGGGTATTAAAACCGTAACCATTGAAATTGATGGCGACTATGCCTTTGGCTGGCTAAAGGGGGAAAATGGCGTACATAGATTGGTGCGTATCTCTCCTTTTGATAGCAATGCCAAGCGTCATACTAGTTTTGCCTCGGTATATGTGTACCCTTTAGTAGATGATACGATTGAGATTGAGATTAACCCTTCAGATATTTCTTGGGCTTTTGCCCGAAGTGGTGGTGCTGGCGGACAAAATGTAAACAAGGTAGAAACCAAAGCTATTTTAACCCACGAACCTACGGGTATTATCATCCATAATTCTGAAACCCGATCGCAATTAGAAAACCGTGAAAAAGCAATGCAAATGCTAAAGTCGCAGTTATATGAAATAGAATTGCGAAAACAGCAAGCACAACGAAACGAAATAGAATCTGGTAAAATGGCGATTGAGTGGGGCTCACAAATACGCAACTATGTTTTACATCCTTATAAATTGATTAAAGATGTACGTACCGCACACGAAACAGGAAATGTAGATAATGTATTAAATGGTGATCTGGACAACTTTTTAAAAGCTTATCTCATGAGGAATGGACAGGAAGAAAAAAGTAATGAGTTATAAAGGGATAAAAAGAACCCAATACTTTGTTTACCTGTAAACATAAGCTGATAAATGATATCTTTGTTATTGATATAACACGTTGTGCGTCATACAAAGAAACGAAATTTCTAACATTAAAGAAATATAAAAATAAATGCTTTTTAACTCAATAGATTTTGCAATATTTCTACCGATAGTATTTTTATTATATTGGTTTGTTGCAAATAAGAATTTAAAACTTCAAAACTTTTTAATAGTTGTTGCAAGTTATCTATTTTACGGTTGGTGGGATTGGAGATTTTTATCATTAATTTTATTCAGCACATTGATAGATTACTCTGTTGGAATTAGGTTATCAAAAGAAGAAAACATATCAAAAAGAAAGATATTGCTTTGGATAAGTATTTTGATAAATCTTGGGTTTTTAGGTTTTTTTAAATATTACAATTTCTTCCTTGATAATTTCATTACGGCTTTCACATTTTTCGGAACCCCAATAAACGCACAAGGATTAAATATTATTTTACCAGTTGGAATTAGTTTTTACACATTTCAAACATTGAGTTATACTATTGATGTCTATAAAAGAAAGCTTGAACCAACAAGAGATTTTATTGCATTTTCAGCATTTGTAAGTTTCTTTCCTCAATTAGTTGCTGGACCAATCGAGAGAGCAACAAGTTTATTACCTCAATTCTATAAAAAACGGACTTTTGAATATCACAAAGCAGTAGATGGATTAAGACAGATTTTATGGGGGCTTTTTAAGAAAATTGTAATTGCAGACAATTCAGCACAAATAGCAAATGAAATATTTAATAATTCAGCAGATTATTCAGGTAGCACATTAGTTTTGGGTGCAATATTTTTTACATTTCAAATCTATGGTGATTTCTCTGGGTATTCAGATATAGCAATTGGAACATCCCGGTTATTTGGGTTTAATTTAAAGCAAAATTTTGCATTTCCATATTTTTCAAGAGACATTGCCGAATTTTGGAGAAGATGGCATATTTCACTTTCAACTTGGTTTAGGGATTATTTATATATACCATTAGGTGGTAGTCGTGGAGGAACTTGGATGAAAGTCAGAAATACTTTTGCAATATTTATAGTCAGTGGGTTTTGGCACGGTGCTAATTGGACTTTTATTGTTTGGGGTGCTTTGAATGCTTTGTATTTCTTACCATTACTTTTAGTTTGACAATATTCGCTTGGATATTTTTTAGAGCAGAAAATATTGGACACGCTTTGAGCTACCTCTCTTCGATTTTTTCAAAATCATTATTTACAACACCTCATTTTACAGGAATGCGAACTGCTTTTTACACACTAATTTTAATTGCAATATTTGTTTTAATTGAATGGTTTGGACGAAGTGGTCAATATGCTTTGCAATTTATTAATGTTAAAACTAACCGAATTATTCGATGGAGTTTTTATCTGATTATAAGCTTCACAATAGCAGTGTTTTTCGGAAAAGGAAGTTCTTTTATTTATTTTCAATTTTAATTATGAAATCGTTTGTTACTAAATTTTTATTTATTAGTATTTTTTACATTACTATTTCAATGGTTATTTCATATTTCACTCCATACCATTGGGGGAACCCCTGGTTTAGTACAAAAATTCAATTTTTAGAAAAAACTAAACAACTAGAATATAACACCTTTTTCTTTGGCTCAAGTCGGATATATCGCCAAATTAACCCTAAATTATTTGACAGTACTTTTAATTCAGTTTCTCAAGAAAAATTAAGCTCTTTTAATTTAGGAGCCCCTGCCACATTTAATCCTCAGAGCTACTATCTCTATGAAAAATTTTTAATTTCAACCCTTTCAAGAAATGCCAAATACTGCTTCATTGAGTTAATGGAAGTTGATTTGCTAGGTGATTACTTTATGCACCAAGAAAGAACTTCATATTGGCAAAATTATTCAGACATTTTATTTGTTGGAAAGTCCATTAATTCTAACAAGCAATTAGATTTAAAACCTAAAATAAAATCAGGTTTAAATTATTCTGTTTCATATATAGAAAATTTATTACATCTCGGACATTTTGGAAACCAAATAATTAACTCAAACTATTACGATGATAAATATCTTGGAATTAACAGAGATGGCTTTTTTCCTCTTGACTATGATTATGAAACAACTGAAAATGAAAATGTAAAAATTAATTTGTATGAGAGAAAACAAAGCATTGTAGAAAAACCTGAATTAATTGATAAACGTAAATTAAACGTATTGCATTCGTACAATAATATTTCTAATAATTATGATAAAATTAATCTCAATAGGATATTAGAATTGATACATAAATCTAAACAAAAAGGCATTAAATTAGTTTTCATTCTTTCTCCAAGAAATGGAAATCAGAAATTGATAAATCTTAGCCTCCAAATTCCTGAAATGAATATAATTGATATGTCTAATCCTAATAGCTATGATTTACTTTATAACTATGAAAACTCATTTGATGTAGGACATTTAAATTCAAAAGGGGCAGTATTATATTCCAAAATGTTAGCTATAGAATTTGGAAAGAAAGTACGTACGCACAATCGAGTAGACGGCTCCGTCAATAATTGACGGAGTGCGCCTCTCACACCACTAGATCCCACATCGGGTGTGGGACAGGCCAAGCGGGTCTCGTATACGGCGGTTCGTAATCCATCACATCAAAGCTCTTTACACCTTTGATACTATCTTTTTTAATTTAAGCATAGGCTACAACTTGTTGCTCCTATGCGAATTTCAAAGAAAATTACGTTCAGTCCTTCCCTATTTGTGAGACCATCTGAGGTATTTCCTCAACTCGTTTCCTATAGGTACTATG
>JAUVAS010000059.1 GCA_030591585.1 Flavobacterium sp.
AATTAATACGGAATTAAATACCCTAAAAGGTTTTAATGCCCCAGAAACTAAAGTCTTGGTTCAAGATGCTTTAAAGCAAATTGAAATTCTTGAAAACAAGTATGAATTACTTAAAAAAGATTTAGTGAATAGCGGAAACGACAAACGTGTGATATATGCAATGATTAGCAATTTTCAAAACAGAATCGAATTGCTAGAACAAGTCATTAACAAAATAGAAGAAGTTAAAAATCTAAACACTCAAAAAAATGAAAACACAATTTAAAACAGTCTTATTATTATTCTTGTTTCCTGTCTTATTATTTGCTAATAACAGTAAACCCGAATATAAAAGCACGAAAGAAAAAACTATCCATAAGGAATACAACGTAAACTCAAATGCTAAATTAAAAGTATCAAATAGCTTTGGTAATGTAGATATTGTAACCTGGAATGAAAACCGAATCGTAATCGATGTAGTAATTACAGTTAAAGGTAATAGTGAAGATCAAGTTCAAAAAAGATTGGATGCTATCGATGTAGAATTTTCAGCAAGCAACTCGTTAGTTTCAGCAAAAACCATCTTTAATAAAAACAAAAGCTCTTGGAATTGGTTTGGAAACAATAATAATTCCTCTATGGAAATTAATTACACCATCAAAATGCCAATAAATAACTCATTAGACCTTAGTAATGACTATGGAGCTATCAACCTTAATAAATTAAATGGTCACGCAAAAATTAGTTGCGATTATGGACAAGTTATAATTGGAGAACTAATGGCAGATGACAACTACCTTACCTTTGATTACACTTCAAAATCTACAATTGGATATATGAAAAGCGGAAAAATAAATGCAGATTATTCTGATTTCACGCTTGATAAAATTGAAAAATTAGACTTAAATGCAGATTATACAAACTCTAAAATAGGAGAAGTTTCAGAAATTAATTACAATTGTGATTATGGGAAAATCACTATAGATGAAGTAAGAAAATTAAAAGGGATGGGAGATTATATTAGCCACCGTATTGGAAATGTTTTTAACACTTTAAACATTAACGCAGATTATGGATCTATTAAAATTGAACATTTAGAAGCTTCTGTAAAAAGTGCTATTATTAACGCAGATTATACAAGCATTAAAATGGGTTATGATAGTGGTTTAAGTTTCGACTTTATACTAGACTTACGTTATGCAAGTCTAAGTGGAGAAAGCGATTTAACAATTCAACATAGTGAAAAACATAATACTAGTAAAAAATATTCTGGATACCACGGAAGTCAAAATTCAGGAAACACTATAAACATTAACTCTGACTATGGTGGAGTAACATTAACTAAAAACAATTTAAAATGAGGCCAATTATTAAATACACATTAACCATTGCGATAACTCTATTATGTTTTAATACAGTAAGCGCACAGTTTAAAAAAATTAAAGGAAACGGAAATGTAACTACAAAAACTCACAATACTTCAGACTATAATGAAATTAAAGTAGTTGGATTTATGGATGTGAAATTAGAAAGTGGAACCGAAGGAACTATTACTGTTACAACAGATGAAAACATTCAAGAATATATTGTAATCGAATCTGAAAATGAAACATTAACTATTAAAGTTAAAAACAAAGTCAATATTCAAACAAAAAAAGGAGTTCATATAACCGTTCCATTTAAGGATTTGAATAAAGTTTCATTAACCGGGTCTGGAGATGTTTTAACTAGTGACACTATTAAAGGTGATGCTTTTGAAGTAGAATTAACAGGATCTGGAGATGTAATTCTAGAAGTTGATGCGATAACCATAGATGCTAAAATCACAGGTTCTGGAGATTTAAAACTTTCAGGGAAAACTACAGAATTAGAAGTTAAAGTTATTGGTAGTGGTGATTTTTCAGGGAAAGGATTAAATGCTCAAAACACACAAGTATATGTTTCAGGGTCTGGAGATGCAATTGTTTACGCAAGTAAAAGTTTAAAAGCTAGAATTAACGGGTCTGGGGACATTAATTATTATGGCAACCCAGAAACAACAGATACTAAAGTTATGGGGTCTGGAGATATTGGTTCTAATTAATTCTATAATAATATAAACAATAAAGCCGCTTCATTTTTTTGAAACGGCTTTACTTTATTAATTAATAATAACCTATTTTCTATTAAAATTCAACAGAAAAACTCCCATTAGTTAATTCGTAAGTTATTGGATCTATTCCTGTAAAATCTCCAGCTGTAAATTCAAAAGTGCCTTCCATTACTCCTGTTCCAGTATCATAACTAGTAATTGTAATTGTACCATCTATAGAAACATAAGTTTCATTTCCTCCTCCTAGGTTTGGTGTATATTGCCCTATAATTGCACCAGGAAATGGTAAAGATTCAAAGTCATGAGTCCCAACAGTAATATCTCCTGGCAATGATATTGCAACATTTTGATTAGTACTATTATTAATTGCAGATACAGTTAAAGTTGTATTGCCTTGAAAATCAATTTCTATAGCATTTACAGAATCTGCAGACAATGCAACTCCATTTATATCAACCTCTAATGAGTTGTCTGGGTTACCCGTAGCTTGAGTTATTAATGTTAGGTTATTAAACTCCCCATTTGTAATTGTCACTGTTTCAGTTATAATATTGCCATTAGTATCAACATATTCTCTCACACCAACAAATTCAAAAGTTCCAGAAGCTAATAGGTTTTCAGTATCAAGTTTTGTTATATTAATTGTACCTGTTCCTCCTTCATAGTTTGACAAAAATGCATTTTCTCCATTAATAGTATAAGCAGCACCATTAAGACTATTTGCAGAATTACTCAAATCAAAAGAACCTACAGCTGCATTTGAAACAGTAATTATTATTGTTTCTCCTGTAGTTGGATTAGTAGTTGTTAAATTAAAGGTTCCATTAAAAAGTATTGTTGATGCATTTGCACCCTCAGCACTATACAAGTCTCCATCAATAGTAGCAACCAATTCGCCTTCATTTACCGATTGTGTACCCGAATCATCATCTCCACTACACCCAACAAAAGAAATTGACAAAAGAGTGATAAAAAGAATGTTTAATAATTTAATGTTTTTCATAGTTGTTGTTTTTTTAAAATTTTTTATTGTACGAATTAACTAATATTTCTTAGACCTACCAAAAAAAGCTACCTACTTATAGCAGATAGTTTTTTTTAATTTTTTGTAAAGATAATTTTATTAATACTCCAAAGTAAACTCTCCGTTAGTCACCTCATATACAGTAGTATCTTGCTCTAAGATATCTAAAGCTGAAAAAGAAAATGTTCCTTCTATTATCCTAGCTTCAACATCATAATCAACTATCGTTAAAATCCCAGGGTTTGATCTGTAAATAATTGAATTTCCAAAATCTGGTGAGTATTGTCCAAATTTTTCAGATCCATCTATTAATAAATTTGTCATTTCATAAGTTCCAACTTCTATATCCGTTGGAAAAAATAACCCCATTTTTTCAATAACACCCGATTCTAAATCCGTTTTTAGTACTGTTATACTAAACCTTGAAACACCATTGAAAAATGTTTCCTCCACTAGAATTGAGTCAGGATTGAAGAAAACTCCATCAACTTCAGCTGTAAAATTAGTAATCGTTTCTCCAGGAGTAACTATATAATCAATTTCAAAAGAACCTTCAGTTATTTCAGCAATAGTTGGATCTATTTCAAGAGGATCTGTAGCAGTAAAAGAAAAAGTAGCTTCAATAATTCCAGTAAAAGTATTGAATTTAGTAATTGTAATTGTTCCTGGATTTGAAGTTAAATTTTCGCCTCCTGTATTAGGGTTGTATAAACTAATTAATTTAGTCCCATCAGATAATGATTCCATAGCAAAAGTTCCAACTCCTAATTCTTCCGGTATATCTATTCTAATAACAGCACCTTGATTATTTACAGCTACAATTTTAACAACCAATTCTCCTCCAATTTCATTTAAAGAAGTTGTTATCGCTTCTGGAATGAAATCTACGCCATCTACTTTGGCAAAAAAGTCATCTTCAATTGGAGTTTCTCCTCCACCGTCATTACCTTCAAGTACATATCCTATTTTATTAAACTCTCCCGAAGTTATTTCAATAAATTCTAATTCAAAATTTCCATCAGAGCCTATAATAGGGTTTCCATCAGCATCGATCGCAATTCTAACTCCTGTAAAGCTAAAAGTTCCAGTAACTGTTAAACCTACATCATCTAATTCTGTAATATTTAATGTACCTAAACCACCAAAAATCCCAGAAGAGATGTAAGGATTAAAAGGATTATCTGCATCTGTATAAAGCCCAAAATTAAGATCCCCTTGAACTCCAGTGAGATCAAAAACTCCAACAGCTGCCTGTTCCACAGTTAAGGTAATCATTTCTCCAGTGCTAGAAACACCCGTAAGAACTAATAAATTTTCTGAAGACATCGTTCCACTTGCAGTTTCTGCAATAAAACCTGAGCCATCAATAGTTGCAATGAACCCTCCTTCTTCTACATTAACAACGTCTTCATCTTGCGGAAATTCACCTTCTAACGGTTCATTTTCACAAGCGTTAAACTGGAAAGCGATAAAAGCAATAAGGAGCCAATTATAAAGTTGAAATTTCTTCATAGTATAGTAGGTTTATTTTGTAATAACAGCAAACATAAATAAAAATTGTGAGGAATTACTTATTTCTTGGAATTCTAAGCAATAAAATTATACCTACCACAAAAAATAGAACTAAAAATAGGATAGAATATCTCATATTTCCTGTTTTTTGATCAATAAGACCAAAAATTAACATTCCAATTACAATTCCAATTTTTTCGGCAACATCATAAAAACTAAAGTAAGAAGTCGTGTCTTTTGTTTCTGGAATATATTTTGAATAGGTTGATCTAGATAGGGCTTGAATTCCTCCCATTACCATACCTACTAATCCTGCTGTAAAATAAAACTGCATAGGGGAAGTTATAAAAAATGCGATCACACAAATTAGAGCCCAAATACCGTTTACAACTATTAGGGTAGGTATATTTCCATACTTTTCTGAAGCTTTAGAAGTTAATTGTGCTCCAACAATTGCAACAAGTTGAATTATTAAAATACTAGAGATTAAGCCTAATGTTCTTTGATCATCTCCTCCCCAATTAATTTCTTGCTCTCCAAAATAAGTAGCCACCAACATTACTGTTTGCACAGCCATACTATAGACAAAAAATGCTGATAAGTAACGCTTAAGCACTATGTTGTCTGAAAGAGATCGATAAACGCCTCTTAATTCTCTAAACCCATCAAACAATATTCGGGTGGTTACTTTATTGTTAGATTTATTTCCTTTTGGTAAATAATAAAATGTGTACTGACTAAAAACAATCCACCAAACTCCTACTGAAATAAAAGAGTATTGCATCGCTTTCATGCTTGCATCACTCCCTTCAATACCAAATTTTTCAGGATTCATTACCATTGCTAAATTGAAAACCAATAAAATAACACTCCCAATATAACCCAATGAAAATCCTTTGGCACTTAATTTATCCTGTTGCTCAGGATAAGCAACATCTGGCAAATAAGAGTTGTAAAAAACCCAGCTACTCCAAAAACCAATCAATGCTAAAAAGTATAGAAAAAGACTAATTTCAATATTCTCTAAACTAAAAAAGTACAATCCCATGCAAGACAGCGCACCTAGATAGCAGAAAAACCTCATAAAAACCTTTTTGTTCCCCACATAATCTGCAACCCCAGAAAGTATTGGGATTAAAAGAGACACTACCACAAAAGCAGCTGCAGTGGTATAAGTAATGAGCGGAGTACTTCGTATTTCTCCTCCAAAAATTATGATGGAATCAATTTCAGCAGCTCTAAATAAAGCTTTATAATAAATTGGGAAAATAGCCGAAGCAATTACTAAACTATAAACTGAATTTGCCCAATCGTAAAAAGCCCAAGCATTCAATAATTTTTTACTTCCTTTTTGTAAGTTAGCCATATCTATTTTTAATAATAATAAACTAAAAAAACTGCATCTCCAAGTACCGGAATTGGCAGCTTCTAAAATAATAAAATATTTTTTATGCGATTACTTTTTAAAACTAGTGACTCCAAATTTTTTCGCTTCAGCTTTTGCTGTTGGTATCCAACTTTTAATATTATCAATTCTTGTTTGATTAGACGGATGCGTACTTAAAATTTCTGGGGGAGCTTGTCCTCCTAGTTGTTTCATTCGTTCCCATAGATTTACAGATTCTACGGGGTCGTAACCCGCAATAGCCATTAATATAAGACCAATTCTATCTGCCTCACTTTCATGACTTCTGCTAAAGGGTTTCATCACTCCTATATCAGATCCAACACCATAAGCCACATTAAACATTGCTTGGTTTTCTGGGTCGTCCATAAAAGCAATATTTCCAGCCACCGCACCTAAAGCTTGTAATTGTCCAGCACTCATTCTTTGCTGACCGTGATTTGCTAGCGCATGAGCTACTTCGTGCCCCATAACAGCAGCCAATCCAGCTTCAGATTTAGTTACTGGTAAAATCCCAGTATACACCACAATCTTTCCTCCTGGCATACACCAAGCATTTACAGCAGGGTCTTTCACTAAATTATATTCCCAGCGATAATTCTTTAAATACTCTGCATACCCATTTGCGGTTAAATATCGTTTTGCCGCTAATGAAATATTTCGCCCTACTTTTTTAACCATTTTTGCATCAACAGTATTATTTATTACTTGATGTTCTGATAGAAATTGGTCATATTGCTGAAATGACATTGGTAATATTTCTGAATTAGGTACCAGTGCTAAGGTCTTCTTCCCTGTAAAAGGGTTGGTTGTACAGGCAAAAACCATTAATGTAAGTAAAACTAAAGTTATTTGTTTCTTCATTTTATTTTTTTTTTGTAAATCGTTATAAAGGTACTATTTTTTATATATTTTTAGCATTCTATTTTCCGACTATTAATAACCTTTAATTTTTGGAACAACTTTTGCAAATCAATAAAAAACAAAAAACATGAAAAAACTATTTTTACTTTTAGCAATTAGCACCAGTATTATTTTCACCTCTTGTGAAGGACCTTCAGGACCTCCTGGACCACAAGGTGACACTTTATTAGGGCTAGTTTTTGAAGCTACTATTAATTTTAACGAAGCCAATAGCTATAGTCGATTGGTTACTTTCCCTTCGAATATAGTTGTTTATGAATCTGATGTAGTCTTAGTTTACCTATTAGAAGATGTAGTTAACGGATATGATGTATGGTCTCAATTACCACAAACTTATTTTTTAAACCAAGGCACCTTATTATATACATTTGATCACACTTTATTAGATGTAAATATCTTTTTAGATGCAAATTTTGATTTATACACACTAAACCCTACTTACACAGACAACCAAATTTTCCGTATTGCAATTATTCCTGCAGAATACGGAAACGCAAATCTAACTATGGACGAGTTAATGTCTAGCTTAAACATTGAGGCTTCAGACATTGAAATTCTTCCTAACTAAAATAAAGAGACGCCCCACTCAAGGTCTGGCGATAAATATGAAAAAAATAAGTTTACTAATCCTCTGTGTTATTTTTATGAGTTGTAATTCTTCAGCTCAAAATATTACCAAGCAAAAAGTCTATCCTGTTAACAAAACAGATGTAGAATGGAAAGCTGAATTGGACACTATGGAATACCATGTGCTAAGAGAAACAGGTACCGAACGTGCTTTTTCTAGTAAACTTAACAAAACTTATTCTAAAGGAGTGTACGCTTGCGCAGCTTGCGGCACTCCTCTTTTTAAAAGTGACCATAAATATGATAGTGGTTCTGGTTGGCCAAGTTTTGATCGTGTAATAAAAAGTAATGTAGAATTTTCTGTAGATTATGACAATGGATATGCCCGTACTGAAGAACATTGTGCAACTTGTGGAGGGCATCTTGGTCATGTTTTTGATGATGGCCCAAAAACTACAGGAAAAAGACATTGTGTAAATGGAGCTGCTTTAGATTTTATCCCTATAGTGATTCATATTAATGAGTAATAAAAAGTTTCCAAAAGAAGAATCTGAAGCTCATTGGAAGAATCTTCTTAATGAAGAGGAATTTCGTGTACTTCGTAAAAAAGGAACTGAAAGTCCATTTTCTGGAAAATACAATCTTCATATAGAAAAAGAAAATTATGTTTGTGGTGCTTGTAAAACAACGTTATTTACAAGTAATCAAAAATTTGATAGTGGCTGTGGGTGGCCTTCATTCGATGATGCTAAAAAAGATGCGGTAGAATTTATCCTCGACAAAAGTCACGGGATGATTCGCACCGAAGTAGTATGTAGTAATTGCGGTGGTCATCTGGGACATTTATTTAACGATGGCCCTACTGAAACAGGACAACGCTATTGTATCAATTCTATTTCTCTCGATTTTAAAGAAGGGTAATGTAGCCTCGCTATTTTCTGAAATTGTTTTTATATCTTTATAAAATCATAAGGGAACATTTTGTAATTTCGCTCCCTGAAAATATATTAAAATCTACAAAATGAGCAAATACGATATTATTGTTTTAGGATCTGGACCAGGAGGGTATGTAACGGCAATTAGAGCTTCACAATTAGGCTTTAAAACCGCAATAGTTGAAAAAGAAAACCTTGGTGGTGTATGTCTTAACTGGGGATGTATCCCAACCAAAGCTCTTTTAAAAAGTGCTCAAGTATTTGATTATTTAAAACATGCAGGAGATTATGGATTAACTGTTGAAGGAGCTGATAAAGACTTTACTAAAGTAGTGGAACGTAGTCGTGGAGTGGCAGATGGAATGAGTAAAGGCGTTCAGTTTTTATTAAAGAAAAACAAAATTGATGTTATTGATGGTTTCGGAAAATTAAAACCCGGAAAAAAGATAGATGTTGACGGCACAGAATATTCTGCAGACCATATCATTATTGCCACTGGAGCTCGTTCTAGAGAGTTGCCAAGCTTACCTCAAGATGGTGAAAAAGTAATTGGATATCGGGAAGCTTTGACCTTAAAAAAGCAACCTAAAAGCATGATTATTGTAGGTAGTGGAGCGATAGGTGTTGAGTTTGCTCACTTTTACAATACTATGGGAACCCAAGTAACGATTGTTGAATTTTTACCCACCTTAGTTCCTTTAGAAGACGAAGATGTTTCAAAGCAGTTTGGTAGATCTTTCAAAAAAGCAGGTATTAAAGTAATGACTAACGCTTCAGTTGAATCTGTAGATACTTCAGGAAAAGGTATAAAAGCAACGGTAAAAACTAAAAAAGGAGAAGAAATTCTAGAAGCAGATATCGTTCTTTCCGCAGTAGGAATTAAATCAAATATTGAAAATATTGGACTGGAAGATGTGGGTATTGTGGTGGACCGAGATAAAATATTGGTAAACGATTGGTACCAAACCAACATTCCTGGCTATTATGCGATTGGAGATGTAGTTCCTGGTCCTGCCCTTGCACACGTTGCTTCTGCTGAAGGAATTACTTGCGTTGAAAAAATTAAAGGAATACACGTAGAAGCTATCGACTACGGAAATATTCCTGGTTGTACCTATGCTACTCCTGAAATTGCTTCGGTTGGAATGACTGAAAAACAAGCATTAGACGCGGGGTACGATATTAAAGTTGGTAAGTTTCCTTTTTCAGCAAGTGGAAAAGCAAGTGCTGCCGGAACTAAAGAAGGATTTGTAAAAGTGATTTTCGATGCTAAATATGGAGAATGGTTAGGTTGCCATATGATTGGCGCTGGAGTAACCGATATGATTGCAGAAGCAGTATTAGGAAGAAAATTAGAAACTACAGGACACGAAGTATTAAAAACAATTCATCCGCACCCAACGATGAGTGAGGCTGTAATGGAAGCGGTGGCTGATGCTTATGGTGAGGTGATACACCTTTAAAGTATTTAGGACAACAACACTGATTGTTATTCCCTAAGACTCCCTATGATAATTATAGTAAATCAAGGTCATTCTGAGCTTTTGCAAAAAGCGTCAGAATCTTTTTATTATTTTCTAAATTATTATAATGAAGAAATCTTTTACTTATATAATCACTAATAAGAACAATACCGTTTTATACACAGGTGTTACAAGTGATATTAAAAAAAGAATTTATCAGCATAAAACAAAATTTTATAAAGGATTCTCTGCTAAATATAATTGTAATAAATTAGTTTATTTTGAAAAATTCAACTCAATTAAGCAAGCTATTGAAAGAGAGAAACAAATAAAAAAATACAAACGCTTTAAAAAAATTAACCTAATTGAAAAAGTTAACCCAAATTGGAATGATTTATCTAACTCATGGGATTTTGAAGATGATTAAAACTACCTTTTAACAGATTGTTACGTCGCTATACTCCTCACAATGACTCCTTACAAATAACTCAACAAAGCCAACTCATAGCTCTGCAAACCAAAACCAAGAATAATCCCTTTTACATCCGGAGATATAAATAATATAAAATTGCTACTAAAAAAAGGCTATCATAAATGATAGCCTTTTTAATATTTATAATTCTAGAAAGTCTTAGTTAAAAAACCAACCAGCAGAGAGAGAAATTACTGAATTTTTCGCATCAACATCTTTTGCAATTTCACTAAACCCAAATACATAACGGGCTTGGAAAAACAAACCATTTTCCATTTTATATTGAGCCCCAGCACCTACTCCAATATCAAGGGTTTCAATATCATCAAGATCTTCTGTATCACCATCAAATTCTACTTTAGATGAAATATTAATTCCAAATTGAGGTCCAGCTTGAAGACTAAATCCTTCTGCCACTGTTATATCGGCCATAATTGGTATGTTGATATAATTCAATCTAATTGAAAAATCTTCTCCAGCAAAATCAACTTTATATCCTTGAGATGAAAATACTAATTCTGGTTGTAATGCAAAAATTTCAGAAATACTGATGTTCGCAACACCTCCAAAATGAAAGCTTATTCTTCCATCAAGGCCATCTGTATCATCTCCAATAACAGAAGCAAGATTACCCCCAGCTTTTGCTCCAAAAGAAGCTTGTGCAAATGAGGTTGTCATAGTTAAAACTGCAAATGCAGCACATAATAATACTTTTTTCATAATTAAATAGTTTGATTAATATTATCACAAAATTAATGCTTTTTCGAATATTTTTAGTTGGCCAGGGGTTATATTTCAATAAACTACAGCTAAAACTTTGAATATCAGCAAGTAAAAACGTCACTTATTTATAATAAGTGGCATAATTATATACTAAACAGTCTTTTTATAAGAAAAAATATCCTACAGATAAATTAATTGCTGAGTTTTTACCATCAATATCTTTAACAATGTCTTTTAATCCGAAGAACTTATGTGGAATTGCTCTTAATTAATAAGATCTATTAATTAGCCCCGCTTCTCTTAACGAAGCTCTGAATTAAAGCTTTCACGATAATCTGTGTAATTAGTGTCTAAAACTCAACAAAGCCAACTCATAACTCTGTAAACCAAAACCAAGAATAATCCCTTTTGCATTCGGAGATATAAAAGATTGGTGCCTGAACTCTTCCCGTGAAAACGTATTAGAGATATGCACTTCAATCACAGGAGTTATTATTGCTTTTATAACATCTCCAATTCCTACGGAAGTATGTGTATAGGCTGCTGCATTTAAGATAATGCCGTCATAATCATAACCTACTTCTTGTAACTTATCTATCAACTCACCTTCAATATTAGATTGATAATGAAAAAGCTCAATCTCAGAATATTTAGATTGGAGGGTTTTAAAAAAATCTTCAAAAGATTGGTCTCCATAAATATCGGTTTCTCGTTTACCGAGTAAGTTAATATTGGGACCGTTGATGATAATTATTTTCATATTGTGAAATTACAAAAATGAATAGCCTACAACTATAGAAAACACGTTGTTTTTTGCATTAAAAATATTATTTGTAAAAACATCCGTCAGTCCAAAATTATAGCGACCAGATGCCCTAAACCCAAGAGGTAGGTCTACACCAATACCTACAACGCCAGAAAGGTTAAAAGTATTGGTTCCAATTTGCGCTCCAATATTTTCTATTAAAGTAGATATATCAGCATCTACAATAAAACCAAACTGTGGGCCTGCATGAATATTCAATCGTTTAACTACATAATACTTAAGTACTATTGGAAAATTTATATATTCTAAATTAATTTCACTCGCATCAAATTCTGAACCTTCTTGTGAGTATAATGCATCACCTTGCAAAGCCAATTTATCACTGAATTTTAATGTAACAAAAGCTCCTATTAATAAACCTGTTCTTGTTGAAGTATCACCTACATCTGTCAAAGTTGCAAAATTTGCACCTGCTTTTATTCCAACATCGATTCCTTGTGCAAAGGAGGTTGCCGTTAATAATACGGTAAATACAAGTAAAATTAGTTTTTTCATAATTGTTCTTTTTTAATTAATTTAGTAATTCAAAGATAAATTAAAAAAGTGAAACTTATATTTACAAAATAATTGATTTATAAGTGAATTGGAAACAAGCCATAAAAGACTATCAAAACTATCTACGTATAGAGCGAGGGCTTTCTAATAACTCTATTTATAATTATACCCTAGATATAAAAAAACTTGTCAAATGGCTCAATGAAAACAGTATGGAAGTTTCTCCTATTAAAATTACACAAGAGGCGTTACAACAGTTTATTTATACCATTGCAAAAACGGTAAATCCACGATCACAAAGCAGGATTATTTCTGGATTAAAAGGGTTTTTTAATTACTTAGTTTTTGAAGAATACAGAAAAACAAATCCCTTAGAACTGATTGAAAGTCCAAAAATTGGAAGAAAATTACCCGATACCCTTTCCATAGAAGAAATAGATCTACTAATTGCGACCATTGATTTAAGCAAGCCTCAAGGCGAACGAAACAGGTCGATTGTTGAAACTTTATACGGTTGTGGTTTGCGAGTTTCTGAGTTGATCAACTTAAAAATATCAGATTTATTTTTTGATGAAGGCTTTATAAAAGTGACCGGAAAAGGAGATAAACAACGCTTTGTTCCTATTGGTTCACTTACCGTAAAATATATTGAGTTGTATAGAACAGAAATTCGTATTCATCAACAAATAAACCCTTTAGCAAAAGATACTTTGTATTTAAATCGAAGAGGTAATTCTTTAACCAGAGCGATGATATTTCATATAGTTAAAGAATTGGCCGAAAAAGCTGGACTCAACAAAAACATAAGTCCGCACACCTTCCGGCATTCCTTTGCAACACACCTATTAGAAAATGGGGCTGACCTTAGAGCAATTCAACAAATGTTGGGACACGAAAGCATTACTACTACTGAAATCTACACACATATAGATAAAAGTCATCTCGCTCAAATTATGAATAACTTTCACCCAAGGAGGTAATACCAATTATCAATTGTTTTGTATCTTGTAGGAAAATATTCTTACTATGAAAACACTACGTTTTACTAATAATGACACCATTCAATCCATTGGATTAGGAACATGGAAAGCAACAGGAGAAACCGTAAAAACAGCAGTAATCGAAGCAATAAATGCTGGGTATAGACATATTGATACCGCAGCTATTTATGGTAATGAAATAGAAATTGGAGAAGCTTTAGCCGAAGTATTTAAAACTGGAAAAATAAAAAGAGAAGACTTGTTTATAACATCTAAACTTTGGAATGATGCTCATGCAGAAGCTGATGTAATTCTTGCTTTAAAAGATTCGCTTAAAAGATTACAATTAGATTATTTGGACCTTTATTTGATACACTGGCCAGTAGCTTTTGAACATGGAGTGCTTTTTCCGGGGAAAGCTTCAGAATATATCACTCTAGATAAGCTTCCAATTATTGAAACGTGGACAGAGATGGAAAAGGCTAAAAATGAAGGATTGGCAAAACATATAGGAGTATCCAACTTCAGTAAACTAAAATTACAAGATTTGGTTTCGAAAGCAACAATTAAGCCTGAAGTCAATCAAATTGAAATGCATCCTTTATTACAACAAAACGAGTTATTCAATTATTGTAAAAGTGAAAATATTATTGTGACTGGCTATTCTCCTTTGGGTTCCGGTGATCGTTCTTCAGAAATGAAAGCAGAGAATGAACCCAATTTAATGGATATTGATATTATTAAGAACATCGCTACAAAACATCAGGTTTCGCCTGCTCAAATTCTATTGGCATGGCATTGCAATCGAGGAACTGTGGTAATTCCAAAGTCAACAAGTAAGAATCATATTGCTTCTAATTTTGAAGCCGCTTCAATTATACTTGATAAAAACGATATGGATAGCATAGCAAGTTTAGATAAAAACTTCCGGTTTATCAACGGAAAATTCTTTGAGATGCCTGGAAGTGGATACTCTAACCTTTATGATGAGTAATAAGATTCCTCCATTAATTAAGAAAGACCTACTAGATTTTTCCTCATCCTCCAAAGCTTTAGCATAGGAAGGGAAACCTAGTAGGTCTGTTTTTTTTTTAGGAAAATTATCGCAGATTAACAATCTGTGCCAATTCGTGATTAGTGTCTTAGAAAAATTACCTAGCTATATTCACCGCTCTAGTTTCTCTAATTACCGTAACTTTCACTTGTCCTGGGTAGGTCATTTCGGTTTGAATTTTCTGAGATATACTAAACGATAATTCTGCCGCTTTATCATCACTCACCTTTTCGCTTTCAACCATCACACGTAACTCACGTCCTGCTTGAATCGCATAAGCTTTGTTTACACCTTTAAATCCGAAGGCAACATCCTCCAAATCTTTTAAACGTTGAATATAAGAATCCAATACTTGTCTTCTTGCTCCTGGTCTTGCACCGCTAATAGCATCACACACCTGAACAATAGGAGATAATAAACTCGTCATTTCGACTTCATCATGGTGAGCACCAATCGCATTACAAACATCTGGTTTTTCGCCGTATTTCTCTGCCAATTGCATCCCTAATAATGCGTGAGGAAGTTCTGTTTCTGTTTCTGGCACTTTTCCTATATCGTGTAATAATCCTGCTCTTTTTGCAAGTTTTGGATTTAATCCTAATTCAGATGCCATTACACCACAAAGTTTAGCAACTTCACGGGAGTGTTGTAATAGGTTTTGACCATACGAAGAACGGAATTTCATTCTACCCACCGCTTTAATTAGCTCTGGGTGTAAGCCGTGAATTCCTAAATCGATTACCGTACGCTTTCCTACTTCTTTAATTTCTTCTTCAATTTGTTTGGTGGTCTTTTTTACTACTTCTTCAATTCTTGCAGGATGAATTCGACCGTCTGTCACCAATTTATGAAGTGATAATCTTGCAATCTCTCTTCGTACCGAGTCAAAACAAGACATAATAATCGCTTCGGGGGTATCATCAACAATTATCTCAACACCTGTAGCGGCTTCAATTGCGCGAATATTTCGACCTTCACGGCCTATAATTCTTCCTTTTACATCATCGTTTTCTAAATTAAAAACCGAAACACAATTGTCTATTGCTTCTTCGGTTCCTATTCGTTGAATCGTATTGATAATTATTTTCTTTGCCTCTTGTTGTGCTGTCATCTTAGCTTCTTCCAAAGAATTTTGGATATACGCCATCGCATCTGTTTTTACCTCGTCTTTGATACTTTCTAATAATTGCTCTTTTGCATCTTCAGCAGAAAGGCTAGAGATCACCTCTAGTTGTTCTACTTGTCTTTTATGCATTTTATCCATTTCAGATTGCCTCTTATCTAAAAATGAAAGACGCTCATCATAGTCTTTTTTCTTAGTTTCAAACTCGGCATTTAAATTCTTAGCCTTTGCTAACTCACTGCTAGTTTTAGATTCTTTGTCTCGAATTCTTTTTTCGGCTTCAGACGTTTTTTTATCTCTATTTAAAATCACCCTTTCATGTTCTGCCTTTAGTTCTAAAAACTTTTCTTTGGCTTGAAGCATTTTATCTTTCTTCAATGTTTCTGCATCTCTCCCTGCCTGTTTTGTTAAGGATGTTGCTCTCTTTTTAGCCGATTTAATAATCTGTGAAGCCTTGTTTTTCTCAAGTACTTTTGCAATTACAAATCCTATTATTAATGCTACGACTCCTATAATGATTGGTATACTGTTTTCCATTTTTCTTAAATTTTGTGTATAAAAAAGCCTACATTAATAGCTGGGTTTGTATAAACTCCTTAAAACAGGTTTAGGGCTAATAAATTGGTCAAGTATCCGCTCTCCCTAAGGACACGGCACGCTTTTACAACTGTAACTCACCCTTTTTAAAAAATTCGCGTTGAGTTTACCAAAATAGTATTAATGTAGGCAGTAATTTTAATGTATTTTAAAGAACGTTACTAATCAAAATTTTGCAACATTTGGTTTAAAGTTTCTAACTTATCCTCCACATGATGACTCACTTCAATAGTATCAAGTTGTTTTTGTTCTACCTGAGTTGCAAATTGTAAAGCACACATGGCTAAAACGTCTTGCTTATCTCGTACGGCATAACTTTTTTCAAACCTTTTAATCATTTCTTCTATCTTTTTAGTTGCTTTTCTAAGCCCCTCTTCTTGATCAGGATTAATTGTTAATGGATAAACCCGATCTGCAATCGATAGTTTTATTTTTTGTTGGTTTGACATTTTTTAAATTATTCGGAAAGTTGGGTTATGCATTTGTCAATCTCCCGAACCATTTCATTTATTTTGAGTTTTGTTTCTCGTTTATATTCTTCACTGCCTAGCATCGAATTTGCTAACTTTAATGAGTTGCATTCTTCCTTCCATTTGTCAATTTCTTTATGGAATTGACCTTGATTTGATTTTAAATTGGATAACTCTTCTTCTAGTTTTAGCTTTTCATTGTTCAGATTATTATACTTCTGAAGCAATTTACCAACCCTATTTTCTAGAGAATCAACAATTTCTGAAAGATTGCTCATTAAAATTTATTTCAATACTTCTTGTACAAAGTTAACAATCGATAACAGAAAAGCCTATCTTTTTATTAAAATTTTTGTATTATTGAATATCTATCCTATTAAAAAAGCTTTCTCTCCCCTTTTTATTTATAGCGTATGATTAATTTTACACTATGAAAAAAATTGTGTTCCTGCTTATCCTTTTCGGAAATGTTGTTTTCGGTCAAAAGGACATTCCAACAGATTATTTTAGCAATCCGATAGAGATTCCATTAATACTCTCCGGAAATTTTGGAGAGCTACGCAGTAATCATTTTCATAGTGGCTTAGATATAAAAACTCTACAA
>JAUVAS010000042.1 GCA_030591585.1 Flavobacterium sp.
AATGATACCTTTTCAATGGCAATTGCAATAGCACCAGTTAGTAGCTGGCGATTTTACGATACTATTTACACAGAACGGTATATGCAAACACCACAGGAGAACGCCTCTGGATATGATAATAATTCGCCCATAACTCATGTAAATAATTTAGACGGCGATTTTTTATTGGTACACGGGGGAGCAGACGATAACGTACATTTACAAAACACATTGCGTTTAACGGAAGCGCTAATACAAGCAAATAAACAATTTGATTGGAGAATATATCCAGATAAAAATCACGGAATTTACGGCGGAAAAACGCGTATTCATTTATATACTAAGATGACAAATTTTATCCGTGAATCGCTAGGAAAACCTACTCTTACATTGGAAGAAATTAAAAACTAACTACTAATTAAAATTTAACTATATGTCAACAGCTACTTTAGAACCACATCAAAAAGAATTATTTGGGCATCCAATAGGATTATTTGTTTTATTCTTCACAGAAATGTGGGAACGATTCTCGTATTATGGAATGCGAGCAATTTTAGTACTTTACTTAGTAGGTAAAACGGATGTTGCAAATGCTGGATTAGGATGGTCTAATGGAGATGCATTAGCACTTTATGGTTGGTATACCATGATGGTTTATGTTATGTCCATTCCAGGAGGAATAATTGCTGATAAAATTTTAGGACAGAAAAAATCAGTACTTGTTGGAGGGATATTGTTGCTATTTGGACATAGTATTTTGGCAGTAGAACAAATGTGGGCATTCTATACAGGACTTGTTTTAATAGTTTGTGGTGTAGGAATGTTAAAGCCTAATATATCAACAATGGTAGGAGGTCTTTATAAAAAAGGAGATATAAGAAGAGATAAAGGATTTACTATTTTTTATATTGGAATTAATGTTGGTGCCTTTCTTTCAAGTTTAATTGTTGGGTATGTAGGTGAAGTTTATGGGTGGCATTATGGATTTGGATTAGCTGGAATTGGTATGTTTTTAGGACTAGTTCAATATGTATTAGGGCAAAAATACCTAGCTCAAGTTGGTAATTTTCTTGGCACTTCTCAAAATGAAGAAGAAAAAGCTTTAATGAATAAACCGCTCACAAAAATTGAAAAAGACAGAGTAGTTGTATTATTAATTTCATTTTTATTAGTTATTGTTTTCTGGGGAGCTTTTGAACAGGCAGGAGGCTTAATGAATATTTATACAATGGAAAAAACCAACAGAGTGTTAATGGGTTGGCAAATTCCAGCATCTTGGTTCCAATCTTTAAATGCAATGTTCATAATATTTTTAGGGACAACAGTAGCGTTATATTGGGCAAACAGAAAATTAAAAGGAAAATTATCATCATCATTATTTAAAATGATTGTTGGATTAATAATTATGGGTACTGGGTTCTTTTTTATGACAGGAGCAACTGCTCAGTTTGAATCTACAGGTACTTCAGCAATGTATTGGTTAGTGCTAGCATATTTATTTCATACAATTGGTGAATTATGTCTTTCACCAGTGGCGCTCTCATTTGTTACTAAATTAGCTCCTGCTAAATATGCATCTATAATGATGGGAGTGTATTTTGCAATGACTGGCTTCGGAAGTAAACTTGCTGGATTATTAGGGGAATGGTCTGAAAGCTTAGGAGAATATACCATTTTTACAGGAATAGCAGTTTTTTGTGTAGTTCTTGGAGGATTAGTATTATTAGTAAGAAAGAAACTGGAAACACTAACCCATGGTATTGAAGATGAGGAAATAGAAATGCATTATGACGAAGCAGAAGGCTTTGAATTAGCAGATAAACAATAATTAAATAACCATCTAAATAATATAATTATGAGTACAGAAAACAAAGAATTAGGATTTTTTAAAACCATTGGCTCTTTTAAACAAAGGTTTTGGGTAGCTAGTTCCATGGAAATATTCGAAAGATGGGCATGGTATGGACTATTTGCGGTATTGGCACTTTACCTTACAGGTTCTACAGATGAGGGTGGTTTAGGTTTTTCACACGTGCAGAAAGGACAGATAATGGGTTATGTTACTGCTATTTTGTATTTGTTACCTCTAGTAACGGGTGTAATAGCTGACAGAATAGGCTACAAGAAATCCTTAATTATTTCCTATTTTATGCTTATTTCTGGGTATTTTTTAATGGGTGAAGTAAATAGTTATGCTTCAGTATTTTTGGTTTTCTTGTATGTAGCGATTGGAGCTGCTTTGTTTAAACCTGTTATATCAGCAATTATTACCATATCAACAGATAAGTCAAATTCAACCCTTGGATTTGGTATTTTTTATATGATGGTAAATATTGGAGGATTTATTGGGCCTGCAATGTCATCAACTTTAAGAACGCAATATGGTTGGAAAATGATTTTTATTCAAGCGGCTGTTGTTATTTTTATTAATTTATTAATTGTAATTTTCTTTTATAAAGACCCACCTAAAGAAAAGAAAGAAAAAGAATCTTTTAATGATGCCGTAAAAGGATCTGTTGCTAATATTGTAGAAGCATTATCAGATAAAAGACTAGTTGTATTATTGATAATTATGATTGGTTTTTGGACTATGTTCAACCAACTTTTTTACACACTACCTACATTTATAGAAGATTGGGTTAATACCGCCGCATTACATAATAAAATAGCAGAACTTTCGCCATGGCTAGCAAGTTTCATGAGTGGTGGAGGAACTTCTGTAAACCCAGAAATGTTAATCAATATTGATGCAGGAGCTATTGTGCTTTTTCAAATAATTGTTTCGTATTTTGTTTTAAAATTTAGACATGTAAGTGCTATGCTTACAGGTTTTATTATTGCAGCCATAGGTATTGGAATAACTTTTTATACCGGAAACGGACTTTTTACCATTTTAGGAATTGTAATTTTTGCCATAGGTGAAATGACAACAAATCCAACATTCTCTTCTTTTGTAGCTTTAATTTCACCAAAAGGAAAAGAAGCCTTGTATATGGGAACCTACTTCTTACCTATATTTGCGGGTAACTTTTTCACTACTTTTATATCAGGTAACCTTTATCAGGCATGGTCTGATAAGCTTAGCTTATTAAATACAGAAATGGTGAAAAGAGGAATTGAAATACAACAAGTTGGAGATGGTTTTTCTAAAAATGAATATTTCACCTTAGCATCGGAAAAACTAGGCATGACAGAACCAGAAATGACGCAAATGCTATGGGATAGCTACCAACCCAATAAAATTTGGTATGTTATTGTTGCTGTTGGGGTTGTCTCAATAATTGCTTTATTAATCTATGATAAAATGGTGATTAAACCAAAAGAAAAGAGAGAGGCAGATGCTTCGATAGTATAAAAAATAGAGTTACAAAAAAACGCTTCAATAAATTTAGAAGCGTTTTTTTGTAACTTACCAACTTCTACCAAAGACGAAATGCATTGCGTCTTTAAAACCATAAAAATATGTCAGACTACGCAGAAGATACAAATCAAACTCAAATATTAGGACACCCCATAGGGTTATTCGTATTGTTTTTTACCGAAATGTGGGAGCGCTTTTCCTACTACGGTATGCGTGCGCTTCTAATCTTATTTTTGATTGCAAAAATTGACCCAGATGAAGGTTGGGGTTGGGAAAAAAAAGAAGCATATTACTTATATGGATGGTACGTTATGCTTGTGTATTTACTCCCTCTTTTAGGTGGGTGGTTAGCAGATAACAAATGGGGGCACGTTAAAACAGTTTTAGTTGGGGCTTCAATTATTACAATGGGACACGGAGCTATGGCTCTTTCAGATTTACAAATTGGAATGGATTTGAAGTTTGTGTTTTATATTGGTTTGTTACTTATAGTATTAGGGACGGGACTTTTTAAGCCTAACATGTCCTCTATAGTTGGTAAGATGTATCCCCCTGATAGTGATAAAAAAGATGGAGCCTATACTATTTTTTATATGGGTGTAAACTCAGGCGCATTTATTGGAACTTTATTAGTGGGTTGGATTGGCGAAACGTTTAGTTGGACTTATGGATTTGGCTTAGCTGGGATATTTATGTTTTTCGGATTATTACAATTCTATTTCGCCCGAAATGTTTTTGGAAAAGCTGCAACAGAAGTTAAAAAAGATGTAATTGAAAAAGACACTAAAAATGAGGATACTAAAAGTGTACCCTTCACTAAGGTTGATTTAAGAACAGCATCTATTGGAGGTTTTTTTGCTGTAACTTGGATTGTTGATGGAATTGCCTCTGTAATAACCAGAGGGACTCATTTTTTGTCAGAAGATGTTTTTTCAGTTTTTGGCTATTCTATTGATTTATCTGAAATATTTTTCACTTTATCTCTTTTAATTTTTATTAAACTAGGACTCTCTAGACTTGTTCGATATGAAATTATTGAAAGAGATCGTTTAAAAGTAATTTTTATCATTGCTTTTTTTGTGATATTCTTTTGGGCAAGTTTTGAACAGGCAGGTACAACTTTAACAGTTTTTGCAAAAGATTATACAAATAGAATATTAGATGGAAATTGGGGATTAATTTATAAAATAATAGACCTTATTTTATCATTTACACCAATGATTATCTTAACTGTATTTATTTATAAATTGTGGAAAGCAATATGGACAACGAATCCTTTAACAATTGTATTCACTTCTATTAGCTTTTTAATAATATGGTATTTGGTAATAATTAGAGTTTTAAACAAATTATTAGGAGTAAAAACGGCAAATATTTCTGAAGTGTTTGGTAGTTTCTCAAATACCAGTGTTGGCGAAATGTTTACTGGAGCAACTGTTGTAGATACTTCATGGTTTCAAATATTGAATCCGTTTTTCATCGTTGTTTTAGCGCCCTTGTATTCTATTTTTTGGAAAAAGTTTTCTTTTTCTGGATCACAAAAATTCTTTTTTGGTTTAACGTTATTAGCTGCAGGGTTTGGTGTGCTTGCAATAGGATCGAGTAGTATTCCAAATGGTGCAGAAACAGCTTCAGTTAGTATGATGTGGTTAGTAGCCGCCTATTTTTTACATACGATGGGAGAACTCTCTATCTCTCCTGTTGGCTTGTCTTATGTGAGTAAATTAGCTCCAGCTAGAATGTTAGCTTTCTTGTTTGGGATATGGTATGTATTTATTGGGATGGCAGGTAAGATATCATCAATTTTTGCACAATATTCAGAAACTATTTTAGAAACAGATGGTTGGTCTTATTTCTTTTTAATATTTACGATAATTCCTTTTGTGGCTGGTTTGGCTATTTTAAGTATCGGTAAGCCTCTAAAAAGAATGATGCATGGCATTAAGTAATTTAAATTACAATAAATGCCCCTCTTGGGGCGTTTTTTTAAAAGAATTAAATTTAGAACAATGAAGAATCTCCTGCTTTTTATTTTAATTATATTCGGAATAAATCAAGTTGAAGCACAAAAGATAAACTGGATGTCAATGACGGAGGCTTTGGAAGCTCAAAAAGAAAATCCTAAAAAAATATTTATGGATGTCTATACAACTTGGTGTGGTCCTTGTAAAATGTTAGATAGAAACACATTTAGTAATAAAAATGTAATACAGTTTGTAAACGAAAATTACTATGCTGTAAAATTTAATGCAGAAGGAACTGAAGAGATTTACTATCAGGACTTTAATTATACGAATCCAAATTACCAAGAAGGAAGAAAAGGTAGAAACTCACAACATCTTTTAGCACATGCATTGAAAGTTACAGGCTATCCAAGTATGGTGTTTTTTAAAGATAATGGTGATGTTATTCAAACTCTTGTTGGTTACAGAACCCCTGAGCAATTAGAAATATATCTAAAAATGATTGCTAACGATGACTATCTTGAACTTACGACTGAAGAAGCCTGGCAAGAATATCAAGATAATTTTAAAGGAACATTTTAAACAAATTTCCAAAACGAATCTATTGGTGTGTATTTTTTTAATTAAAAACATAGGCACCATCTTTTCCAGTAAAATGAAAAGGAAGCTTTTTTATATCACAAGTTTTTTGCCATCGTTTTACATAAGAAGTATAATTATTCCCATCTACAATAACTAATTTTGGTTGAAGGCTGTCAATCATTCGTTCTAAGTTCACTTTCGGGCTTAATGAAAGAAGTACAATATCTATTTTTGAATGTTTAGGATATACTCCCAAGCTATCTAAAATTAAAATGGTTTTTTGATTATATCTAAATACTTGTGGTAGTTTTTCTTCCGAATAAGTAGTAATATTTTGTGCAACTCTAAACCCTTTTATAGGATAGTTATTTTTGTATTTGAAAGTTGAATCACTTTGGAATAAGGTCAATTCATTAGCATTTTTATAAGCAATTAATGCTTGTCTGCTTTTATGAAATACAGCCAATTCATTTCCGGAATATTTAAAATCGTCCCAAATAAAAACACCTATAAATAATGTAATACTCAGTAAACTAAAAGCTGTTCTTTGAAAATTTATCTTTTTCCAAAAAAGAATAAGCGCAATGATTAACAAATAACTAGTCAATACTTTTTCTAAACTAAAATGAATATCCTGAATTAAAAAAGATTCTTGATGTGCAATCCAGTTAATAAAATCGTTTAGAAGTTTAATTAAGTAATTGTAAGAAGTCGCCAGCCAATTGGGAAGGATATTGAGAACCGCTAGAGTAATAATTAATATTCCGCCACCTAATAAAATCCCTAAAAAAGGAAGTACTACAATATTGGTTAGAAAAAACAACCCAGGAAATTGATGAAAATAAAACAAACTCAATGGGATAATCCCAATTTGGGCTGCGATGGTAACCGTAAAAATCCCCCAAGCCTTTTTAAGAAAGTAATTAGTAGGATAATAGATTTTATTAAAAATAGGGAGGATCCAAAGTATAAAGAAAACTGCCAAATAGCTTAACTGGAAACCAACGTGAAACAACCACATTGGGTTGATAAGAAGCAACACAAAATAAGACAGAAACAACGTATTGACCGAGTTGGTGTCTCGATTGATCAGTTTTGCAAATGCGAAAAATGAAAACATCGTTACGGCTCTAACCACAGATGGCGATAAACCCGTTATAAATGCAAACCCCCAAAGAGAAATCACGATTAAAACAGATTGGATAATTTTACCTTTCCATAACAATTTTAAAGGACTCGTTAGAAATAAAAGTATAAAATACACGATCCCTACATGAAGTCCAGAAACTGCCAAAATATGAATAGCTCCTGCAGCTGCATAATCCTTATACATTTCTTTACTAATATCTTTTCGTTGCCCTAAAATTAAGGCTTGAATAATAGAAAGCTCATTGGGTGTTAAAGGACTTTTTTTTAGTTTGCTAATAATATGGTTTCTTGCTTTTTCAGCGTTTCCTCTTAAGGTTGATTTACCTTTGGTTTTAGTAAGAATATCTCTATTTGTAATTCTAATTTGATTGTGAACTCCCAGTGTTTTCATATACTTGGAGTAATCAAATTGGTGAGGGTTTAAAGGGGTATTGATTTCCTGAAGCTTTGAGGAAACCAATATAACATCATCAATTGTAAGCTCATAAACACTGTCTTTCTTGTAATTTAGTAGAATAAGCCCTTGTGTATTTTTAGTATTAACAGCATTTATGTTGGCTAAGTATTTAAAATTATAGGTGTCTGGCTTTAATACTTCCTTTATTTTTAATTGAAAAAAATCATTTTCTGAAGTAGCTGAAATATAATAACTTTTTTGAAAGTTAGGTAATCGAACTTGATATGAAATAATACCCAATAAAAAGAAACAGCCATAAGTAACAATTCCAAATAAAGAGGTTTGAAATAATTGTTTTCTAGCAAGAAACCAAGCGATACTTAGGCATAAAAAACAGCAAAGAAATGAATATAAATAGACCTCTGAACTTAATTTAAAAAAATGAGCCACAAGAATCCCTACCGTTAAAAAGAAGGCGAATTTTACAACAGAAAAATTTATAAATTTCATTTAATTGATTATTATGCTATGCTAACAATCAATCGAGGAGTTTTGTAAATATAAGAAATTAAATAAATAAGATTAACAAAAACGATTTGTAGTATTAAAATCTTTTATCTGTTGTATAAAGCAGTTAAAACAGCATAAATATTTTTTATACAAACAAAAAACATAATAAAATGTTAAATAAACTTGTTAATCATTTTTTTTTTTTAATAGATTTGAGGTGTTAACACATTAAACTTGTGATGTAAAGCTTTTAAAGCTAGCATTGTTTTACTCTCCCCCACATAGTTTAAGTACTTTTTTATTAATCTTAAAATTACTTAATTATGAAAAAACTACTATTTTTTTGTATATTCATTGCTGTAGCTATGAATATGAACTCACAAACAGAAGATTTTATCTGTGCAACACCAGATAATACTACTCCAGATCCTGCCGGAGCTTTTAGTTATTCAATTGATACAACGGTTTTATCTAATTTTGACCCTGTTGTTTTTAATGTCTTTTTTTGGGGCATCAATGAAGATGATGGCACAAGTACCAATAAATTGACACAAACCATGGCACTAAAAGCAATAGCCGAATTGAATATAAAATACAATGATGCTAATATTTTCTTTAAATATTATGGTTACGATTATATAGACTCATCTCAATTTTATACTATATATGCAAGTTGTGACGGTGACCCAAATAGTCCATGTTTTGGATCTACCCTATACGTAGATTTCCCTACTTTTATAAATGATAACCCCCAATACAATAGTGCAAATGCAATAGATTTTTATATACCCCGCCATACAGATGGCTTTGCAGGTTATGGTTCTTCTAACTATTTATATACAGTAATAAATGCTGGTAGTTTCGAAGGAAGCCCTAGAGTTACCAATCATGAAATGGGGCATGTTTTTGGTTTAATTCATACCCATGCTGGTTGGACATCCAGCAATTATTGTGAACACGTTACACGAGATAAATACCTGCCCAATGGTGATTTAAACCCAGATTTTAATGCCGATTCAGCAGGAGACTGGGTAGTTGATACAGCAGCTGTACCAGACTTTAGAAATGAAAAATGTGAAGAATTAGGCTATCCTTATCCTTATACTGGCTGCCCAGAGGCTTATAAAAACGCATATATTGATGAAGGAACTTGCACCTATTTTGGTGATGGTGATGATTGTTTAGTTCCAGTTGCTGTTCCTTATGATATTTATACTGAAGACGTAAGAAACTTAATGGCATATACGCACGCTACTTGTGGTTTAGACTTAACTACGGGTCAAAATATACGAATGAGGGATAGGATAGAAAATAGTATTGTTCATTATCAACCTGTAATGAATACAGTACCCTCTTTATACGAACCCTATAGTGGTGAATATATAAATGGCTTTACAATTACAGATACCCAACCAAGATTTCAACCAGGGTTTGACTATAAATATTTAACTTGTTACCCAGACGGAGGGTATCCGCAACCTTCAGATTATTATGATACTTCGTTTAGCTACATGGAATATGTATGGTGGTATGGCTTTTATAAAGATATAGAACCGCAATACTATAATACCATTATACATAAAAATGGCTATGCCATTAGAATAGAACAATTAGAACAGCAACCCAGAAAATGTTGGAATAATGGCATCGCTATAGGGGGTACTGTAATACAATTTAACGATGAAGTATTTAATAGCAATGTAACCATAACCTCACAGGATTCTACGGCTATTAACGATACTGAATTAATAGAGGATTTACAACCGGGTCTCTATAACGTTATAAAAAATTACCAAGATGGACGTACAGAAGAATCGGTAATATTTAAAGAAAATAATTAAAAAATCTAAACAATGAGGCTGTCTAAAAAGCATCTTTAAATCGTTATTACGAGAAATGCTTATTACGAAGTAATCTGTTAATAAATAAATTTTAAAGATTGCTTTATTTTATTCGCAATGACAGCCTTATTATTTTTAATTTAAAAAGATCCCTGCCTTCGCAGGGAATGAATATGAAAAAAACAATTCTTTTATCTCTTGCATTTTTAAGTTTTATAAATAGCTCTGCTCAATTTGGGGAGCAACAAATTATTTCTACATATGCAGCTAATGCTAGAGGTGTTTATGCAGCAGATTTAGATGGAGATGGAGATATGGATGTGCTATCGGCATCAGAGGGTGACGATAAAGTAGCTTGGTATGAGAATCTGGATGGGCTAGGTGATTTTGGTTCCCAACAAATTATTACCGAAAGCTTACATGCTGCCGTAGATGTTTATACAGCAGATTTAGATGGGGACGGAGATAAGGATGTGCTCGTTGCAGCTAAAGGATATAATCAAAATGACAGTAAAATAGTTTGGTATGAGAATATAGATGGATTGGGTAATTTTGGGTCACAACAAAATATCTCTTTACTCGCAAACGGAGCTATTTCAGTTTATGCTATAGATTTAGATGGGGATGGTGATATGGATGTATTATCTGCATCTTTTAGTGACAATAAAATAGCTTGGTATGAGAACACAGATGGGCTTGGTAATTTTGGGTCGCAACAAATAATTAGCAATATTGCACTAAGTGCCCGAGATGTGTATGCTGCCGATTTAGATGGAGATGGTGATATGGATGTAATTGCGGCTGCTCCTGGCACTGCCGAGGTAATTTGGTTTGAGAACACCGATGGATTGGGTAATTTTGGTGCGGAACAAGTAATTACGAATAATGCTCTGGGAGTACTTTCTGTATATGCTATAGATATAGATGGTGATGATGATATGGATGTGTTGGCTGCTTCCACATCAGGTAATAAAGTGGCTTGGTATGAAAATTTAGATGGATTGGGTAACTTTGGAACAGAACAAATTATCACTACAGGTCTTGAACGAGAAAGAGTTGTATATGCCGCAGATTTAGACAATGATGGAGATATCGATGTGCTTTCAGCGTATCAGGAGGATCTTAGTGGTGAAATAGTTTGGTATGAAAATTTAGATGGGCAGGGTACTTTTGGGTCACATCAAGTTATAACTACAGAAGCGGCTGCACCTAGAGATGTATATGTTACAGATATAGATAATGACGGTGATTTGGATGTGCTTTCAGCCTCTACTGTAGATTATAAAATAGCTTGGTACGAGAATTTAACAATATTAGGAGTAAATAAAAATGATATTGAAAAGAGTATCTCAATATACCCCAACCCAGTTAGTTATATTTTAAATATTGAAAATAATAGTAGTTATACAATTAACTCCATCCAGATTTATGATGTGTTGGGGAGATTGGTAATAGAAGATAATTATCCAACAAACCAACTAGATATTACAACATTAACTAACGGTTTTTTCTATGTAAACATAAAAACAGACAAAGGAGTAATTAGCAAAAAAATGGTAAAGGAGTAGTCTGTTATATAGAAACTAGTTAAATAATCCTTCTAACTTCTACAAACGCATTCTTCCAATAACGTTCTTCAAGCGAAGAGATAATAACCCCGAGAGAAGAGGTGGAGTGTATAAAAAAGACTTCTCCATGTTTATTTTCAACTACCAAACCTACATGGTTAATAGTATTTTTGTTTTTATTGGTTTTAAAAAACACCAAGTCTCCTTTATTGGCTTTACTCAAAGAAACTCTCTTTCCTTTTGTAGCCATATCCCTTGATATACGTGGCATATTAATCCCTTCTCTTTGATAAGAAATATAAACCAACCCAGAACAATCCATTCCTTTTTTTGTAGTACCTCCAAATTTATATCGGGTACCCTCAAAGGTTTTGGCGTATTTTACAATGGCTTCCGGTTTTTTATTGGATATTTTTTTTGAAGAAGTAGCAGTAGATCTTGATGTTGAAGCTGCTTTATGAGAACTTCCGTAGGAAGCTAAAAAAACTGAAAAGAAAATAAGTAGGAATATTTTTTTCATATGTATTCCCTGCGAAGGCAGGGATCTTATTAAATTACACTAAATCTTAAAGAATCAACTATTATAAGATTCTTTGCTACGCCTATCTGCCAACAGGTAGGGTCGTAATGACATTTACTTTATACTTTCAACAATCAATCTAGCCGTTTTTTCACTAGCACCAATCCCTCCTAATTTTTGCTCTAGCTCATGATATTCTAAAAATAAGCGAGATCTGTTGTGTTCATCTAGAATTTTGGTAAGCTCTTTTTTAAGTTGTTTTGTGTTAAATTGGGCTTGTATCAACTCAGTCACCACCTCTTTATCTAAAATTAAATTAACCAGTGAAATAAATTTAAGATTAATGATGCGTTTTCCAATTTCATAAGAGATTCTATTGCCTTTATAACATACTACTTGCGGTACTTTAAATAATGCAGCTTCTAGAGTCGCCGTTCCAGAAGTTACCAAAGCTGAATTAGAAAGGCTCAACAAATCATAAGTCTTGTTAAGCAATAAATGAACATTTTGTTTTTTAATATAGGGCTCGTAAAAACTTTTATCCTGACTTGGAGCTCCAGCAATTACAAATTGATAGGCTGTAAAATCATCCACAACACTTAGCATTATAGCCAACATTTTAGTAATTTCTTGCTTTCTGCTTCCTGGGAGTAATGCGATGATGGGACGATCATCCAGTCCGTTTTCTTTTCTAAAATCTTCTAAGCTTACTTGTTTTTTATCGGAAATGGCATCTATTAATGGATGACCCACAAAATGAACAGGAAAGTTGTGTTTCTTTTCGTAAAAGTCTTTTTCAAAAGGAAGAATCACATACATTTCATCAACATCACGTTTGATGTCTTTAATACGCCCTTCTTTCCAAGCCCAAATTTGTGGAGATATATAATAATGTGTTTTTATTCCTTTTTGTTTTGCCCATTTTGCAATGCGCATATTAAAGCCTGGATAATCTATAAAAATGATCACATCGGGATTAAATTCCTCAATGTCTTTTTTACAAAGAGATATGTTTTTAAAGATGGTTCTTAGGTTGAAAATCACTTCAACAAAACCCATAAAAGCAAGTTCACGATAGTGTTTTACTAAGGTGCCACCTACTTGTTTCATTAAATCTCCACCCCAATAGCGAATGTTAGCTTCTGTATCTTGCTGGTACAGTGCCTTCATTAAATTGGCTCCGTGTAAATCTCCCGAAGCTTCTCCCGCTATAATATAATATTTCATATTTATTCCTCCGAATTTATCGGAGGATCTTTATTAATAAAACTTAGTAACCAATACGACTATTGCTGCAACAACCGTTGCAAGAACAACACCTCTTGCTCTATAAAACTGATCTTTCTTTAAAAATATAAAGAAAACAAATAAATTTAATATAGCACCCAAAGCGATAATGTTTCCGAATACATCTTGAATTAGCGCATTTTTAATGGTTTCTTCAAAACTATAATCCGAGAAAAAATAAATATACAAATAGCTTCCTGTTGCATTTGCAATAAGACCTATTAATAATCCAGTTAGTACTTCTTTTTTTATAGTTCCCAATTGTTAATGTCTTTTATTGCGTGATGTGCGGTTAAATCAAATTGAACAGGAACCACAGAAACATATCCGTTTTCCAAAGCCCATTCGTCGGTATCTTCTCCTTTATCTTCATTTACAAATTTACCGGTGAGCCAGTAATAATCTCTTCCTAAAGGGTTGGTGCGTTTGTCAAACTCTTCAGACCAGTGTCCATTTGCTTGTCGGCAAACTTTAATGCCTTTGATTTCTTTTTCAGATATTTTCGGAATATTCACATTTAAAACAACTCCAGCAGGCAAACCGTTTTTTAAACATTCTTCAACAATTTGTGTGATATATTTTTCTGAAGGCTTAAAATTGGCCTCCAATGAATAGTCTAATAATGAAAATCCGATAGACGGAATTCCCTGTGTCCCTGCTTCCACAGCAGCACTCATAGTGCCACTATAAATAACATTGATGGAGGAATTACTTCCATGGTTAATTCCGCTAACACATAAATCTGGTTTGCGTTTTAAAATTTCATTTACAGCAATTTTAACGCAATCGGCAGGGGTTCCGCTACAACTATATTCTTCTTGTGGCTGGTCTTCAGCAACTTTAATTCTCTCACAATACAGCGTGTCGTTAATTGTGATAGCATGTCCCATACCACTTTGTGGAGAATCTGGAGCCACCACACAAACATCACCCAAAGTATTCATGAGCTTAATGAGTGTCCTAATTCCGGGTGCATTGATGCCGTCGTCGTTGGTGATTAGTATGAGTGGTTTTTTATGAGGCATTATCAATTTATTCAGAAAGCTAAAATACGTAATTATTATTTCAGAAAACAGTTTTATAATATCCTGTTAAGGCAATGGTGTATTTATTTGTTTAACAAAAAATTAGTATCATTACGTAGAATTGGCACGATATTTTATATAAATTAGTCGTCATTAAAAAATAACTTATGAAAAAGAATATTATAGTTTTACTTCTTGCGGTTTTTCTTGGGGTTGCTTCATGCAGTTTTACCACAAAGGAGTTTAACGATCCCGATAAAGACAAACTTTTAATAGATTTAATTACGTACGTTTTGCAGAAAGGACATTACAGTCCGAAGGACATGAACGATGCCTTTTCAAAGAATATTTATGTTGATTTTATTAAAAGTTTAGACCCTATAAAGCGTTACTTTTTAGCTTCAGATTTGGAAGAATTTAGTCAATATGAATTTAAAATAGACGATCAGATTAAAGTAAAAGATCTTGCTTTTTTCGATTTGGTGTATAGTCGTTTCAGAGAGCGAATGGAAGATATTAAAAAGATTTATCCCGAGGTATTGGACACACCTTTCGATTATTCTAAAGATGAAATGATCGATGTTGATTATGATAATATTACGTATGCTGCATCAAAAAAAGAAATAAAAGAACGTTGGAGAAAGCAATTAAAATTTTCTACTATTTCTAATTATTACGATTTAATTGAAGATAATGGGGCAACAACAAAAGATGATTTATTTGAAGATAATGCGGAAGAACTAAAAGAATTAGAAGCACCAAAAACGCTAGAAGAGATTGAAATAGAAGCAAGAGAAAGTTCTAAAAAATCGTTGGATGAGTATTTTGACTTTGCAGATGATTTAGAACGCAAAGATTATTTTGCAATATTCCTTACTATAATTGTAGAAGAATTTGATCCACATACCAATTATTTTGCGCCGCCAGATAGAGATCGCTTTGATTTACGGATGTCTGGAAAACTGGAAGGTATTGGCGCAAGACTTCAAAAGAAAAATGATTATATAAAAATTATTGAAGTAATTAGTGGTGGTCCAGCTTGGAGAGGAGAACATATTGAAGTTGGAGATCTTATTATGAAAGTAAGACAAGAAGACGAAAAAGAAGCAGTAAGCGTGGTGGGTATGCGATTAGACGATGCGGTTAAATTAATAAAAGGGCCTAAAGGAACTAAAGTCACATTAACAATTAAACGTGTAGACGGGACGATTGAAGATGAAACCATTACCAGAGATGTAGTTGAATTAGAAGAAACCTACGCAAAATCAACTCTAATTACTAAAGATGATAAAAACTTTGGGTTGATTAATCTTCCACAGTTTTATTTTGATATGAATAATTATAAAGAACGAAATGCTGCTAGTGATATTAAAAAGGAAATCATTCGCCTAAAAAAGGAAGGCATGGAAGGTCTTATTTTAGATTTACGTAGCAATGGAGGTGGTTCTTTACGTACTGCTGTAGATATTGCAGGATTGTTTATTAAAGAAGGGCCTGTGGTGCAAGTGGCATCAGCAGATGGTGAAAAAGAAGTGTTGAAAGATAGAGATAAAGACATTATATGGGATGGCCCATTTGTGATTTTGGTAAATGAATTATCGGCATCGGCTTCAGAAATTTTAGCTGCAGCTATGCAAGATTATAAACGTGCAATTATTATAGGCAGCAAACAAACCTATGGAAAAGGGACGGTTCAAAATCTAATAGATCTAAATCAATGGCTTCGTAGAAACGATATGGGAGATATGGGAGCTCTAAAATTAACGACTCAAAAATTTTATAGAGTTAACGGAGGTTCTACCCAGTTAGAAGGAGTGAAAAGTGACGTGGTAATGCCAGATAGGTACAGTTATTTTGATGTTGGAGAAAGAGATTATGACAATCCATTACCGTATGATAAGATCGGTGCTGCAGATTATGATGTTTGGGAAGGGTATATAGATTATGAAGAAACCATTTCAAAAAGTATCGCTAGAATGGCTAAAAGTGAGCAATTGGCTTTAATCGATGAAAACGCAAAATGGATTAAAAAGCGTAGAGACGAAACAGTAGTTAGTTTAAATTACAACAACTATAAAAACGATATAGATCAAAGAATAGAAGAATCTAAAAAGTTTGAAGCTATAGATGAATACGATAATGAACTAAGTTATCAGTCTCTGCCGTATGAAGTAAAACTAATGAAACAGGATACTACTCTAGGTGAAAAAAGAAAGAGGTGGCATAAAAGTTTAACCAAAGATATTTATGTTGAAGAAGCAGTAAATGTTTTAGAAGACCTTAAAACAAGTAATATTAAAAGAGCTAAAGTAGCCGATATGAAAAATTAATCCAGACAGAGTTTATCTGGATTAAAACATACATTAGACCTCACAGGTTTTAAAAACCTGTGAGGTCTCTTTCTATTAAAAAAATTATTGAGTAATTTTACTAAGTGAAAAAATCTAAAAAAACAACTCAACCTTCAAAAATTATTGAAGGAGGATTAACAAAAATAGCGCTCCAAAAGTTTAAGAAGAACATTTGGGGCGTTTTGAGTTTTAGTTTTTTAGTGTTGTGTGTGTTAGTGGCGATTTTCGCATATTCTTTGGCGCCAGACGATTCGCAAAATGCAAACCAAATGCATTTATCTATACATTCAAAATCTCCTGGGTTTCGAGTGAAAATGCTAACAATTCCTGCTTCAGAAAAAAGTGAAAATACTTTCTCAGAATTTTTCTTCGGAAAGAAAACAACTGCCACTGAAATACCTATTTCAAGTTATAGTACTAAAAATAATACGTTAAGCATTGTTGAATATACAGAAGAAGGAGAAGGACTTCAAAAGAGGTTTGACATGTCTGTTTTTCCAAAAGTAACTTCAGTTGAAGAAATTCCGAGGAAATACATTTCAGAAAGAAAATTTTATTTAGGAACCGATAAATACGGAAGAGATTTATTAAGTAGAATGCTTATAGGAATACGAATTTCATTAGCCATCGGGTTTGTAGCGGTATTTATATCCTTAGTAATTGGTATTGCTATGGGAGCCATTGCGGGTTATTTTGGAGGGAAAGTAGATGCGGTAATCATGTGGATTATCAATGTTACGTGGTCAATACCTACGTTATTATTAGTGATTGCAATAACATTAGCATTAGGTAAAGGATTTTGGCAAGTTTTTATAGCGGTAGGGCTAACCATGTGGGTGGAGGTCGCAAGAGTAGTAAGAGGGCAAGTGATGGGAGTAAAGCAAATGCAATACGTAACAGCGGCACGAGCTTTGGGCTATACAGATTACAGAATTATCATGAAACATATTTTGCCCAATAGTATGGCTCCGGTTATTATAATTTCGGCAGCGAATTTTGCGGGTGCTATTTTAATTGAAAGCGGATTGAGCTTTTTAGGTATTGGAGCTCAGCCTCCTATTCCAAGCTGGGGAGGAATTATTAAAGATCATTATGCATATATTATCTTAGGAAAACCTTATTTAGCAATAATACCAGGATTGGCTATTATGAGTTTAGTAACCGCTTTTATGTTAATGGGCAATGCTTTGAGAGATGCTTTGGATGTTAAAACTGCTTAATTATTTAAATGAATCGAAAATACACCTATACAGTTTTAGTTATTTTAATTACTATTCTTCTGTATTATTCAAACGAATACGTTGACAAACAAAACGAAGATTATCCAAAAACTGAAAAAATAGCAGATGATTCTAAAGAAGAATTTGATGAGTCATTTTTACCTCAATCTACAACTGGAGTAATTGTAAAACATAATTATTATACATTATCTTATTCTGAAAAACACGAACAAGCAGAATGGGTTGCTTATGAGTTGCGCAGCACACACTTTTCTAAAAATGATTTTAAGCGCCCCTATTTTGTGGAAGATAGAGAAGTAAAAACACAATCTGCAGATTGGAGAAATTATAAAAAATCGGGATACGATAAGGGTCATTTATGTCCCGCTGGAGATCGTACTTTTAATTATGATGCTTTTCATGAAACATTTTTAACCAGTAATATAAGTCCGCAAAATCAAGAATTTAATAGAGGAATCTGGAACAGATTAGAACAAAAAACACGCTATTGGGCAAGAAAGTACGATGGTGTATATGTTGTTACGGGAGGAGTTTTACAAGGTGAAATGAAAAGTATTGGAGAGGAACGAGTCTCGGTTCCTAATTATTTTTATAAGATAATAATTGATACCTCTAACGATGAATATAAAGCTATCGCGTTTTTAATCCCCAACCAAGCTTCAAGCGATTCTTTTTATAACTATGTGGTTGCCATAGATGAAATTGAAAAAATAACAAAAATTGACTTTTTTCCAATGTTAGAAGATTCCATAGAAAATAAGTTAGAATCTGAAATTAATTTACAAGCGTGGGGAAAGCGCTAGCGATTAATATAATTAGTCGAATCTAGCCTAATAAAAATAAACAATAAAATTGTAAACCCCCAAAGTCCAGAACCTCCATAACTAAAAAACGGTAGCGGAATCCCAATGGTAGGTAAAAGCCCTGTTACCATACCTACATTTATAAAAAAGTGCATAAAAATAATTGCAGCAGCACTATATCCATAGATACGACTAAATTGTGATTTTTGTCTTTCAGCTAAAACAAGAAGTCGAATAATCAATGCAATAAATAGCATTACAACAATTAGGCTTCCTATAAATCCCCATTCTTCACCCACGGTGCTAAATATATAATCGGTGTCTTGTTCGGGGACAAACTTACCCTTGGTTTGGGTTCCTTGTAACCACCCTTTACCTGTCCAGCCGCCACTACCAATAGCAATTTCACTTTGATTGGTATTATAGCCAATGTCAACATCATCTATTTGTTTTCCTAAAACAAGGTTGAATCGGTCTCTATGCCGTTGCTCTAAAATATTCTCAAAAATATAATTTACTGAAAAGGAAAAACCAATGCAGACCATTGCAATGATGGAATATTTAATAATATTTGGGCGTTTGTTTTTTCTTCTATTTAAAATATATAAGAAACTGGCAATTACTATAATTCCTACAGAAATAATAGGAACTCCAAATGCTAAAGTCACTACAAATAATGCCGCAACTATAAAACCTAGTAATAAATAAATTCCAGAAAGCCCTTCTCTGTATAAAGGGAAAATTAAAGCGACATACACCAAAGCCGAACCTGGGTCTGGTTGAGGTATAATGATTAAAGCGGGAAGAAATATGAGAATTAGCGCTTTTATTTGATGAGTAAACTCTTTAATATTTGTTTGTATGTCACTCACATATTTTGCTAGCGCAAGTGCGGTAGCTGCTTTAGCAAACTCACTGGGTTGAATACTAAAACCACCTAAAAAATACCATGAAGTTGCCCCGTTTACATTTTTGCCTAGTACAAACAAACCTAAAAGAGAGACTATAGAAACAAGGTAAATAACACTTGAAAAACGTTCGTAAAATCGTGATTCTATAGCGAGAATAAAAATAATAAGAACCACACTTAGGCTAATCCAAACTAATTGTTTAGTGTAAATCTGAGAGAAATCAAAAAAACTTGTAGACGAATCACTATAGGAAGCAGAATAAATATTAACCCAGCCAATACCCACCAATGCGATGTATATAAATATAGTTAGCCAATCTAACTTTTTAGGATTTCTTGATCCAATCATTAATAATTAATTTTAAAATCTTCTCCAGAATAAGGTTTAGCATATTCATTTTCAAGACTTCCGTTGAGAACATAATTTTCCATATCTTTTCTGGTAATTTCTCCTTTTAGGTATTTCTCAATCATAAGTCCAGCAATTCTACCCGCCCAACGAGAGCCCCAATAACCATTTTCAACAAAAACTGCAATGGCAATTTTAGGATTATCCTTGGGTGCAAAAGCGATAAAAATAGAGTGATCGGTAAGTTGAACTCTTTCCCCGTCAATTTTAGTGTAATTTTCTGCGGTTCCTGTTTTTCCGCAAATTTCAATTCCAGGGATTTGTATATACTTAGCAGTACCTTCATTATAAACATCAAACATTCCTTCTATCACAGGGTCAAAATACTTGGGTTCTATAGTTGTATTATACCGTTTGGTATATTTTAATGAGATAGTATCAACACCTTTTACACTTTTAAGTATATGAGGTTTGTAATACCATCCTCTATTGGCTATTGCTGCTGTAAAATTTACCATTTGCATGGGGGTTAATAGCACTTGCCCTTGTCCAATCGCATTAGATATTGTGGCTGTAGCATACCATTTATATTTAGGATAATTATACATGCGATTGTAATATTTTGAATTAGGAATTAATCCTTTTCTTCCCGCGGGCAAATCATAACCCATATAATTTCCTAATCCAAAACTTTCTAAATGTTTTCTCCAAGCATCAATTCCTTCTTGAGGAGTGGGGTATTTTTCAATAGTTCTTCTATAAACGGTGCAAAAATAGGAGTTACAAGATTTTGCAATTGCACCAGACATTGATAATGGTGGTCTACTATGGTGGCAGCCAAGAGGTTTCTTTCCTCCATAATGATAACTCCCGTTGCAAATAACCGTTTCTGTAGTGTTAATAACTCCTTCTTGTAAGCCTATGAGTCCTGTTAACGTTTTAAATGGCGATCCAGGCGGATATTCGCCTTGTAATACTCTGTCAAATAAGGGTCTTGAAATAGTGTCGTACCAAAGTTTAGTGAAATTTTTAGAACGTTCTCTACCCACTAATAAACTTGGGTCGTAATTAGATGCAGTTACTAATGCTAAAATTTCGCCAGTTGAGGGTTCTAATGCTACAATTCCACCTCTTTTATTCGCCAATAATTCTTCTCCATATTTTTGAAGTCTTTGGTCAATAGTAAGTGTAATGTCTTTTCCATTTACTGGTAAGGTGTCATAAATACCTTCTTTATAAGGGCCTATTACTCTATTAAAACGATCTGTCTGAATATATTTAAACCCTTTTGTTCCTCTAAGAATTTCTTCATATTCCTGTTCAATTCCAGCTTTTCCAATTAAATCGCCCATTTGATAATAGGGATTCTTTTTAATGATAGCATTATTCACTTCAGCTATGTACCCAAAAACATTAGCAGAATGACTAACTTGATAATTTCGTAACGCACGTTTTAGAATATAAAAACCTGTGTATTTGTGCATTTTTTCTGAAAGATATGCGTATTCTTCTTTGGTTAATTGCGGTATTATTGGCGAAGGAAGTCTAGGAGAATAAATAGTTGCTTTTTCTAATTTCTTATCAAACTCTTCTTCCGTAATTTTTAATAAATCACAAAATTCTAATTTTTTATCGCAATCAAAATCTTTTACATTTCTAGGAATTACCATCACATCGTAGGAAGGTTGATTAGAAACTAAAAGTATCCCGTTTCTATCAAAAACAAACCCTCGTTGGGGGTAATCAAACTTTTTTTTAACTGCATTATTTTCAGAAGAAACCTGTGCAGAGGTATCATACACCTGAAGATAAAATAGTCTTGAGGTAAATAAAATGCCTGTACTTAAAACAATAAAAAGAAGTAAAAATTTTCTCACTTAGATTTTTTACTAAAAATAGAGATGGAACTCAA
>JAUVAS010000034.1 GCA_030591585.1 Flavobacterium sp.
AATTGCTTCATTAGCTGAAACAAGTGCATATTGAGCGAATCGATCAAGTTTTCGAGCTTCTTTTCTATTGAAATGTTCTAACGGGTCGAAGTTTTTAAGTTCGCAAGCGAATTTTGTTTTGAACTTTTCAGTATCAAAATAAGTAATATCCGCACATCCACTTTTTCCTTTTATTAATGCGTCCCAATATTCTTCAACATTGTTACCAATAGGAGTAAGTGCGCCTAGACCTGTTACTACAACTCGCTTTAATTCCATAAAGAAGTTGTTTTATTTTGCTTCTTCTATATATGAGATTGCTTGACCAACTGTAGCAATATTTTCAGCTTGGTCGTCTGGAATTTGGATATCAAATTCTTTTTCAAATTCCATAATAAGTTCTACCGTATCTAATGAGTCGGCTCCTAAGTCATTTGTGAAGCTAGCTTCCAAAACAACTTCGTTTTCGTCTACACCTAATTTGTCTACGATTATAGCTTTTACTCTTGATGCAATGTCTGACATAATTTTTTGTTTTAAAATTTAATTATAATTCGCAAAAATAAAATATTTTAATTTAAAATACCCTATTAATTATAAAATGTGATTCTAAAGTAAACATTTTAGTTGAGTAAATCTTCTTTTATACTATTTTTGTATTTTAAAAATCTAATCAACTAAATAAAAACAATAAAATTTTGTAATGAAACGCATAGTTGTATTTGCTTCGGGGAGTGGTACTAACGCCCAAAATATTATTGAATATTTTAAAAAAACTGCTTTTGCAAAAGTTACCTTGGTGCTTTCAAATAAAAAAAACGCACCTGTTTTAGAGCGGGCAAAAAAAATAAAAGTTTCTTCAAAAAGTTTTTCAAAAGAAGATTTTAATAATTCAGATATATTATTGAATGTTTTGAGAAAAGAGACCCCTGATATTATTGTTCTTGCTGGGTTTCTGCTGAAATTTCCTGAGTTTATTCTTAAAGAATTTCCAAATAAAGTAATTAATATCCATCCCGCTTTATTACCTAAATATGGTGGAAAAGGAATGTATGGAATGCATGTACACGAATCTGTAGTGGTAAATAACGAAATGGAAACTGGAATTACTATACATTATGTGAATGAAAATTATGATGAGGGTGCGATTATTTTTCAGAAAAGCTTTCAACTTTCAGAAAATGAGACCGCAGAAACAGTAGCTAGTAAAATTCACGATTTAGAATATGAATTTTTTCCGAAGGTGATTGAAGAAATTTTAAAAAAATAACATTTGGCAAAAAAACAAAAATATTATGTGGTTTGGTTTGGTAATCCTGCTGGAATTTTTGATAGTTGGAAAGAATGTCAACTTTCGATAAAAGGAGTGAGTGGAGCTCAGTACAAATCTTTTCTAACTTTTACTGAAGCCAAAAAAGCATTCAATAAAGAGTACGCAGATTATAAAGGAAAAACTACCAAAAAGAAAACGCTCACCAAAGAGCAACTAGAAAAAATTGGAGTTCCTAACTTATACACCATTGCTGTAGATGCTGCTTCTAGTGGGAATCCAGGGAAAATGGAATATCGTGGAGTAGATACACAAACCCACAAACAATTATTTCATCAAGGCCCCTTTTTACAAGGCACTAATAATATAGGGGAATTTTTGGCGTTGGTTCACGGATTGGCTTATCTTAAAAAAAACAATAGTGATCGGAATATTTATAGTGATTCTAAAATTGCCATAGGCTGGGTGAAGAAAAAAAAATGCAATACTAAATTAAAACAAAAGTCAAAAAATAAAAAAGTTTTCGAGTTAGTTACACGAGCTGAAAACTGGTTAAAAAACAATACTTATAAAACTACTATTATAAAATGGGAAACCAAGGCTTGGGGGGAAATTCCTGCTGACTTTGGAAGAAAATAAATATCTTTACATTATAATTAATCAAACACCTAACTATGGAAAAAACACTACTGGTATTAATGATTCTATTCTCTATGCAAGCCAAAGCTCAATTTGGTGTTGCGGGGATTGATTTAAGTAACAATAAAAGTCAAGTTTATACCATTACCACTAAAAACAGCAAATCTTATACTACAAAAAAATACACCACAAAAACCGCCTTAAAAATTAAAGAAATTACGTTTAAAACTTTGGATGACGAAAAAAAGACCATTGCACTTTCACAAATAGATAAAATAGTTTCTACAGGAAAAAAAGACCGTCATAATTTTACCGAAAAATATATTAAATACTCTAAAAGTAAAAGCGATTTAATGACTGAGGTTATTAAAGGTAAGGTTTCACTTTATCAAAGATCTCAAGTAACTTATAAAGGTAACTCAGGAACTACTGCCATTAACCCAACTGCCAATACTACCAATACTAACATTACCTATTATGTAATAAAAGAAGACCAGCCAATGGCAAAATACATAAAAGGAAATAATATTGCCTACGGAAGGTTTAAAAGCAATGCTCTTAAGTTTTTTAGTGATTGTGAAAGTCTGGTTGAAAAACTTAAAAAAAACAAGTACAAACGAAAACATTTAGAAGAAATAGTCACTTATTACAATGAAGAATGTGATTAAATCATTCTAATTTTACCCTTGGAAATTCACAAGGCAAAACCCTATCTTTGCAGCCTAAATACGCATAGGCAATTAAGCAAAAGTGTATTTTATTTTTAAAACCTTTTTATGAGTAAGCTTGTTATTGTTGGTACCGTTGCTTTTGATGCTATTGAAACCCCTTTTGGAAAAACAGATAAAATATTAGGAGGCGCTGCTACCTTTATAGGTTTGGCAGCTTCACAATTTGAAGTTGATGGTGCCATTGTTTCGGTAGTTGGAGGAGATTTTCCTAAGGAATATATAGCCATGCTTGAAAATAAAGGTCTTGATGTTTCTAGCCTTGAGGTCGTAAAAGATGGGAAAACTTTTTTCTGGAGTGGTAAGTATAGTCACGATATGAATACACGCGATACATTGGTAACTGACCTAAATGTGTTGGCAGATTTTAATCCTATAGTACCTGAAAATTATAAAGATGCAGAAGTGGTAATGTTGGGCAATCTACATCCTTTGGTTCAGTTAAGCGTTATTGAACAAATGAACAAAAAACCAGCACTCGTAATTTTAGACACCATGAATTTTTGGATGGATAGTGCCCTTGATGATTTAATGAAGGTTATTGCAAAAGTAGATGTCATTACTATTAACGACGAAGAAGCAAGACAGCTTACAGGAGAATATTCCTTAGTAGTGGCTGCAAAAAAGATTATGACGATGGGCCCTAAATACGTAGTTATTAAAAAGGGAGAACACGGAGCTTTAATGTTTTATCAAGATGAAATGTTTTATGCACCCGCATTACCCTTAGAAGAAGTTTTTGACCCAACAGGAGCAGGAGACACTTTTGCAGGAGGATTTGCAGGGTATCTTGCTAAAACAGGAGATTATAGTTTTGGAAATCTTAAAAAAGCCATTATTTACGGTTCGGCTTTAGCTTCGTTTTGTGTAGAAAAATTTGGAACAGAACGGATGGTAAACCTAGATAAAGATGAATTGTTCAAACGAATACTTCAGTTTAAAAGCTTAACACAATTTGATTTAGATTAAATAAAATAACAGGCCCTCGATAAAAAATAATCGGGGGTTTTTTTATAACAATATTGCAGCATAATTATGAGTGACGCACTACAACACGAATGTGGAATTGCCCTAATTCGACTTCTTAAGCCATTAGATTTCTATAAAGAAAAATATGGCACCGCTTTTTACGGCATTAACAAAATGTATTTAATGATGGAAAAACAGCACAATCGTGGTCAAGATGGTGCTGGGTTTGCAAGCATAAAACTTAATGTCTCTCCAGGGGAACGATATATAAGTCGTGTTCGTTCTAACGCAGCACAACCCATACAAGATATTTTTGCTCAAATTAATAATCGTATTAATTCTGAAATGGAAAAAAATCCAGATTTAAAAAACGATGTAGCAGCACAAAAAAAGAAAATCCCCTTTTTAGGAGAATTAATGTTAGGGCATGTTAGGTATGGAACTTTTGGCGGTAATAGTATAGAACATGTACATCCTTTTCTTCGTCAAAATAACTGGATGCACCGTAATTTAATTATCGCTGGTAATTTTAATATGACCAATACTACTGAATTATTTAATAATTTAATTGAGTTGGGAATGCACCCTAAAGAAAAAGCAGATACCATTACTGTAATGGAAAAAATAGGTCATTTTTTAGATGATGCTGTAAGAAAACTTTATAAAAAATCGAAAGCATTAGGATTAAGTAAAGTTGAAGCCTCTCCTTATATTGTTGAAAACCTTAATCTTTCAAAAATTTTGAAGAAATCATCCAGAGACTGGGATGGCGGATATGCAATGGCGGGTTTGTTAGGTCACGGGGATTCTTTTGTTTTTAGAGATCCCGCAGGAATTCGCCCTGCTTATTATTATAAAGATGATGAGGTAGTGGTGGTCGCTTCAGAGAGACCCGTAATTCAAACCGTATTTAATGTTCCCTTTGAAGAAGTAAAAGAATTGGATCCAGGTCATGCCCTCTTGTTAAGAAAAGATGGCTATATGCACATTTCTAAAATTCTAGAACCTCTTGAAAAGAAATCATGTTCTTTTGAGCGTATTTATTTTTCTCGAGGGAGTGATGCCGAAATATATCAAGAGCGAAAAGAACTTGGGAGGCTCGTGATGCCAAAAGTGTTAGAAGCAATTAATTACGATACAGAAAATACGGTGTTTTCATTTATTCCTAATACAGCTGAAACTTCTTTCTACGGAATGCTAGAAGCTGCTCAAGATGAATTGAACAAACAAAAAAATGAAGCCATTCTTAAGGTAAAAGACAACTTAACTCCTGAGCGACTTCAGGAAATTCAATCACATAAAATTAGAACTGAAAAAATCGCTATTAAAGATGTAAAGCTTCGAACCTTTATTACCGAAGATAGTAGTCGTGATGATCTAGTAGCGCACGTTTACGATGTTACTTATGGCGTGGTAAAACCAGAAGATAATTTAGTAATTATTGACGATAGCATTGTTAGAGGGACTACTTTAAAGAAAAGTATTTTAAAAATGATGGATCGTTTAAATCCAAAGCAAATTGTAGTAGTCTCGTCTGCACCACAAATAAGATATCCAGATTGTTATGGTATTGATATGGCTCGATTAGAAGGGTTGATTGCATTTCAAGCAGCTAAAGCACTTCACGAAGATCGAAAAACTGAAAATATTATTAAAGAAATTTATCATAAATGCAAAGCTCAAGTTGGAGTTAAAGATACAGAGCAAATAAATCATGTAAAGGAATTATATGCTCCATTTTCAGATGAGGAAATTTCAGATAAAATTGCAGAATTAATAAGCGAGGAAGGCATCACTTCAAAAGTGAAGGTGATTTTTCAATCGGTAGATGATTTACATAAAGCTTGTCCGAAAGATTTAGGCGATTGGTATTTTACTGGCAATTACCCAACTCCTGGGGGAAACAGAGTCGTAAACAAAGCCTATATCAACTTTTTTGAAGGCAATCCTGAAAGAGCTTATTAGTTTTTTTCTCTCTTTAAAATAAGAAAGCGATTAACTATTTTTGACCACGCTTCAATTTACATTTTAAAAGAGTTGTATGGTTCGTTACTGGAGTAATCGTTTATACGATAGGTGCAGTTTTGTATAGTGTTAATAGACTGCGTTTTAATCACATTATATTTCCTGTTTTCGTTTTATTGAGAAATTTTTCTATTTTATATTCAGCTATTTTCACGTTTAAACTGTTAAAATATGATGCTTATAAAAATAATCTGTGCTTTTTAACGAAAATACTATTCCTTTCATCCAAAAGTAGGAATTAACTTGCGTGCGTTTGTAATAATATGATATATTTGACTATACCATAAGCATAAGTAGGTTAAGTTCATGGTAGATTTGGGGCAAAAAAGGTAAACACTTGTTTACCTTTTTTATTTTTTAGACTAATTCTAAATCCAAAGTAAAGATCAAGTCCAAAACTTGGGATTCCCCTTTAATTTCCATTAAATTAATATCTTCCCACAAAAAGAAAAACCCTGCATCTAACAAGGTTTTCATTATATAAAATTAAAAAAATCTTATTTGTTTTCAGCATATCTTTTAGATACCTCATCCCAATTAATTACATTAAAAAATGCATTTACATAATCGGGTCTTCTGTTTTGGTAGTTTAGGTAATATGCGTGTTCCCAAACATCAAGACCTAAAATTGGATATCCACCACAACCAATTCCTGGCATTAGTGAGTTATCTTGGTTTGCAGTTGAACAAACTTCAACCTTACCACCTTTATGAACACAAAGCCAAGCCCAACCAGAACCAAATCTAGTTTTGGCAGCATTAGAAAACTGAGTTTTAAATTCTTCAAAATTTCCAAAGGCGGTGTTTATAGCGTCTGCTAATTCTCCACTTGGTTCTCCTCCTCCATTTGGAGACATTACTTCCCAAAAAAGGCTATGATTAAAGAATCCACCTCCATTATTTCTAACGGCATTGTTATTCATGTCTAGATTAGCAAGTATCTCTTCTATAGGTTTTCCTTCAAGATTAGTCCCTTCAATAGCTCCATTTAAGTTATTGGTATATCCTTGATGATGTTTTCCATAGTGTATTTCCATAGTTTGAGCATCAATATGTGGCTCTAATGCATCAAATGCATACGGTAATGTTGGCAATGTAAATGACATAATTATATATTTTAGTGATTACTATTTTTCATTCTTTTTCAAAAATACACAATAAGTCAGTTTAAAAAAACTAGTTCTCTTGTTAGAAACTTATACCTGCATAGATATTTCTAATATGTCCTTTTCAAAAGCAACAATATTAGGTATCTTAGCGAAAATACTTCGTTGAAAAAAAATACACCATTTATTATTTATGATGCCGCTGCTGGAAGTGGAAAAACCTTCACACTTGTTAAAGAATATCTTAAAATAATCCTGCAAGCAAAAACAGAAGGTTACTACAAATCTCTTTTAGCGATTACCTTTACCAACAAAGCTGTTGCCGAAATGAAACAGCGAATACTTGACAACCTAACTTCTTTTTCTAATAGTAGTTCTGTTAACAATCCGTCTGACATGTCAATTCAAATTGCTGAAGAAACAGGCTTAAGTTTCGAGAAAATTCAGGATCAATCTAAAAAAGTATTAAAACATATTCTACATCATTATTCAAGTTTTAGTGTTGAAACTATCGACAGCTTTAATCATAGAATTATTAGGGCTTTTGCTAGAGATTTAAAGCTTTCGGGGAATTTTAAAGTTAGTTTAGACACTTCTAAACTAATTACTGAAGCTGTTGACCAACTCATTTCAAAAGCAGAAGAAAACAAAAAAACCACAAAAGTGTTATTGGATTTTGCTTTAGAAAAAATAGATGATGACAAATCTTGGGATATTTCAAAAGACATTGTAAAATCATCTGGACTTTTATTTAATGAAAATGATAGTGTTCAAATAGAAATGTTAAAAGAAAAAACACTTGATGATTTTATTAAATTTAGAAAACAGCTAAAAGCTAAAAGAAAAGTTCTTGAAAACAAAATTACAACTGTTGCCAAAGAAACGCTACGGTTAATTAATGAAGCAGGGCTAGAATTTACAGATTTTAGTGGCGGTTATTATCCTAAATTTTTAGATAAAATAGCTGTAGGAAATTTTGATGCTAACTTAGACAGAAAATGGCAAGAAACATTAGATGAAAAACCTCTTTATACAGGAAAAATATTAAAAAGTAAGCCCGAAATAGCTGCTGTTTTAGATGAGTTACAACCTTTGTTTGTTAAAGCGTTTGAAGACGTAAAAATCTTACTTCCAAAAGTTTTATTGGCAGAAACTCTTCTTAAAAACATCAATCCTCTTTCGGTAATAAATCTAGTAAATCAAGAAGTTGAAAACATTAAAGAAGATCAGAATATTCTGCCTATTTCAGAATTTAATCGCCTTATAAATAATGAAATTAAAAACCAGCCCTCTCCTTTTATCTATGAACGGTTAGGAGAACGATATCGCCATTTTTTTATAGACGAATTTCAAGACACATCTAAACTACAATGGGAAAATATGATGCCATTAATTGAAAATGCCATTTCCCAGCAATATCAAGATGGTACTCAAGGAAGTTTATTGTTGGTGGGAGATGCCAAACAATCTATTTATCGATGGCGAGGCGGTTTACCCGAACAATTTATTGACCTTTGTAATGTTGAAAATCCTTTTCATGTAAAAAAAGAAATTCTCCATTTACCAACCAATTACAGATCTTGTAAAGAGATTATCGATTTTAATAATGAATTCTTCTCTTTTACTGCAAATTACTTTGGAAACTTACGTCATAAAGAATTGTACCTTTCTGGAAATCAACAAAATTCTACCAAAAAAAAGGGCGGATATGTAAAATTTGAATTTATTGACACAAAAAACATAGAAGAAACTCATGAGGTCTATGCAGATAAAGTCCTTCAAACTATAAAAGAATTATTAAAAACCGGTTATCGAGAAAAAGACATTTGTATTCTTACTCGTAAAAAAAAGGATGGAATTACTTTAGGTGCATTTCTATTAGAAAACGGGATTACGATTATTTCTTCCGAAACACTTTTATTACAACATTCTCCTGTTGTTCAGTTTTTGATTGATTGTTTAACAATAAGTATCTTTCCTGAAAATGAAGAAGTAAAAATTAATTTCTTAGAATTTTTATACTACCATTTATCAGTTTCAGAAGAAAAACACACATTTTTTACTTCCCTTGTAAAAACTTCTTTAGATGATTTTTCTGCCTATTTTAAAAAACATGATATTGATTTCAGTTTTAATAAAATTCAGTCATTATCGTTATATGATAGTTTTGAATATTGCATCCGAAAATTTAAATTAGAGATGAATGCTGATGCGTATTTATTTGGACTAATGGATTTAGTGTATGAATTTGAACAACAACCAAAGGCTAGTAAAATTTCATTTTTAGAAGACTGGGAGCTTCAGAAAGAAAAAGCAGGGATCTCTGTGAGTGAGAGTACGGAAGGGGTTCAGCTTATGACGATTCATAAAGCAAAAGGATTAGAATTCCCCATTGTTTTATTTCCATATGCAGACCTTGATATATATAAGGAGCAGGATGCGAAATCTTGGTATCCATTAAATGAAGAGGAATTTGAATTTAACAAGTTGCTTATTAACTTTAATAGCAAGGTTCAGGAATATGGAGATATTGGAAAAGAAATTTACCAAGAAAGACGAAATACACTAGAGCTCGACAACCTAAACCTACTATATGTTACACTAACTCGAGCAGAAGTACAACTCTATATTTTTTCTAAAATACCTTCCAAAGTAAAAGAAAGTGGCCCTTCTACTTTTAATCAATTTTTTGAAGAATTTTTAAAACACAAAAACCTTTGGGAAGACGGAAAAGATGTTTATGAAATTGGTGTTCCACAACTATTGCTTTCAGGTAAAAAAGAAGACCCAGTAACAGCTATAGCTCCAAAATTTATTTCTTCCTCTCCGCAAGACCATAATCTCAATATAATATCTAGAGATGCTCTTTTATGGGGTACAGAAACGGAAATCGCAATTTCTTCAGGAAATATATTGCACAATATTATGGAGAAGGTACACTACGAAGAAGATCTAGTTTTGGCTATTGAAGAATTAGAAAAAAATCCAGAAATAACTTCGGAAGAAACTTTATACTTAAAGAAAATGATTACTTCTATAGTTACACATCCTAAATTAAATTGTTATTACAATACTTCAGATAAGATAATTAACGAACAAAAAATAATTACTGCTACTGGAAATATTCTTATTCCAGATAGGCTTAATTTTCATGAGGACAATTCAGTAACTATCATCGATTATAAAACTGGGAATCCACTTGAAAAACATGAACATCAATTAGAAAGCTATTCATTCGCTTTAAAAGAAATGGGGTATCGCATTTTAGAAAGGATACTTATCTACAGTTCTTCTGAAGGAATTTTGATAAATAAAGTTTAATTTTGTCATCATAAAAAAACAAAAAAATGTACGGAAAAATAAAAGAGCATCTTGCAAAAGAACTACAAGAAATAAAAGATAATGGAATTTATAAAAAAGAGCGTATTATAACTTCTCCACAAGGAGCTGTGATAAAAATTTCAACTGGAGAGGAGGTTATTAACTTTTGTGCTAATAATTATCTAGGGCTTTCAAATAATGAGGAGGTAATTCAAGCGGCAAAAGATGCTATGGATACTCATGGCTTTGGTATGTCCTCTGTACGTTTTATTTGTGGAACTCAAGATATTCATAAAGAATTAGAAGAAAAAATTGCAGACTATTACCAAACCGAAGACACCATATTATATGCCGCTGCTTTTGATGCTAACGGAGGAGTGTTTGAGCCTTTATTAAATAAGGACGATGCTATTATTTCAGATTCTTTAAATCATGCTTCCATTATAGATGGAGTTAGATTGTGTAAAGCTGCTCGTTACCGTTATGAAAACAGTAATATGATAGATCTAGAAAAACAATTAATTTCTGCCAACGAAAATGGCGCACGTCATAAAATAATTGTAACCGATGGGGTATTTTCAATGGATGGTATGGTAGCTCCCTTAGATAAAATTTGTGATTTAGCAGATAAATACGATGCCATGGTAATGATAGATGAATGCCATGCTGCTGGGTTTATAGGTAAAACCGGAAGAGGAACTTTAGAAGAAAAAGGAGTAATGGATAGGGTTGACATTATAACTGGAACTCTAGGGAAAGCACTAGGGGGTGCAATGGGAGGCTATACCACAGGAAAAAAAGAAATCATTGAAATTTTACGCCAACGATCTAGGCCTTATCTTTTTTCAAATTCATTAGCACCAGCCATTGTTGGAGCCTCAATAAAAGTATTTGATATTCTTTCTAACGATACTTCTCTTAGAGATAAGTTGGAGAAAAACACCAATTATTTTAAAAAAGGGATGAAAAAAGCAGGATTTGATATCGTAGATGGAGATTCTGCTATTGTCCCTGTAATGCTCTATGATGCTAAACTTTCACAAACCATGGCAGACATGTTATTAGAAGAAGGCATTTACGTTATTGGATTCTTTTTCCCAGTAGTACCAAGGGATAAGGCAAGAATTAGAGTGCAGTTATCAGCAGCTCATGAAGTTGAACATTTAGACAAAGCCATAGCCACATTTATCAAAGTTGGCCTCAAATTAAAAATAATTAACCCTTAAAAAGCCTATTTTCGGTAATAAAAGCAAGGGGTTTAAAAAAAATTTAATAGATTTGTTTTTGTTAATAAATTTTAACAACTTACTTTTGCCGTTAATAACACTTAAAAAATTAAACAATCGAATATGAAACATCTTAAAATTTATTTAGTTGCTGTACTCTTTACAATAGGGTTTGGTGTATCTAATGCTCAGGATAAAAACAATCCTTGGTCTATTGAACTTGGTGTAAACGCCGTAGATTTTTTCCCTGTGGGAGTTAATGATGACGGTAGATTTAACGCAATAGCATTAGATGGATCCGACGCAAAAGGAGACATTTTTGACGAATATTTTAATGTAAATGATCACTGGAACATGATTACCTCTATATCTGAAGTTAAAGTAGGGAGATATGTAGGTGATGGATTTACTTTTGCAGTAAGCGGAACTTTAAACAATATTGATCGCGCTGGTGACTCTGACATTAATGATTGGGCATATATTGCTGCAGATGGGGAAATTAAATATAGCTTTAGAGAATTACTTAATGGAAGTTGGTTTGCTCCTTACCTTGGTGTAGGTGGTGGATATACTTGGCTTGATGATATCGGGTATGGAACTGCAAACGGATTATTTGGTATTGATTTCTGGATAGGTGAAAATTGGGCTATCGCTGCACAATCTACATATAAACATGCTTTTGAAGAAAATTACGGAGCTACTCATTTTCAACACACAATGGGTATTAAATTTAAGTTTGGAGGAAAAGACACTGATGGTGATGGAATCTATGATTACGAAGATGAATGTCCTGAAACTCCTGGTTTACCAGAATTCAACGGATGTCCTGATACTGACGGTGATGGTATAGAAGACAGAAATGATGAATGTCCTAACACTCCTGGTTTACCAGAATTTAACGGATGTCCTGATACTGACGGTGATGGAATCCCGGATCATTTAGATGCTTGTCCTAACACTCCTGGATTAGCTGAATACAATGGTTGTCCTGATACTGATGGTGATGGTGTTCCAGATAATGAGGATGAATGTCCTGAAACTCCTGGGCCAAAAGAAAATAACGGATGCCCATGGCCAGACAGAGATGGTGATAGTGTTCCAGACAAAGATGATTTATGTCCAGATCTTCCAGGTACTGTTGCAAATCAAGGTTGTCCTGAAGTAACTGAAGCAGTAAAGAAAGCTTTAAATTCTTATGCTAAAACAATCTTATTTGATACTGGTAAAGCATCAATTAAAGAACAATCTGCTGGTGTGCTAAATGACATTATTGGTATTATGAAAGAATACCCTAATGCTAAATTCCTAATCGAAGGGCACACAGATAGTGTTGGTAGTGATAAACTTAATATGAAATTATCTTCTGAAAGAGCTGAATCTGTATTAAATTACTTAGAGTCTAACGGTGTTGCTGATGGTAGATTAACTCACCAAGGATTTGGTGAAGATAGACCACTAGATACTAATAAAACTAGAGCAGGAAGAGCTAATAACCGTAGAGTTGAAATTAGCCTTAACAAAAACTAGTATTATTTAAAAATAATTAATATTTTTAAGAAAACGTCCCGATAATATCGGGACGTTTTTTATTTTTATACAATGCTAACATTTCTAGAAGAAACCTTAAATAGTATCAACAAAAATCATGTTGACATTTCTCCTCTTACCATTATTCTACCAAGCAAAAGAGCTGGAGGATTTTTACTTAACTACCTTAAAAGGGATTCTTCAAAGACTTCCTTTGCACCAACTATTATTAGTATTGAAGAGTTTATAGAAGAACTATCAGGCTTAAAAATTATAAACTCAACAGAGTTACTCTTTAAAAGCTATAAAGCTTATATAAACACACCCTCTAAACAAGAAAAAGATGAGTTTGACGTCTATAGTTCTTGGGCAAATACATTGCTTAACGACTTTAATGAAATAGATAGACATCTAATTCCTCCTGATCCTTTTTTTAATTATCTAAGCAGTATTCAAGATATAAATCATTGGTATCTGAAATCTGAAAAAACTAAACTTATAGAAAACTATTTGGCCTTCTGGGATAGTTTACAGGATTTTTACGATACCTTATTTGAGTCTTTATCAAAAGACAACCTTGGCTATCAAGGAATGGTTTATAGAGAAGCTGCTAAAAATATTGAACATTATAACGTCAATAACGCAAAGAAAAAACATGTTTTTATAGGATTCAATGCACTAAACAATGCTGAACAAACCATAATTCAAGAATTATTAGAAACCGGAAACGCAGAAATTTATTGGGATACAGACGTACATTTTTATAACGACAAAAAACATAGTGCTTCTTATTTTATTAGAAAATATGCCTCAGAATGGAAATTCTTTAAAAATCAAGCTCCTAAATTTGTAAGTAATAATTTTAATAATGAAAAGAAGTTTACTATTGTTGAAGCTCAAAAAAACATAGGGCAAGCAAAGTTTATTGGTCAATACCTTTCAAATTTATCTCAAAATACACTTAATAAAACTGCAATTATATTAGCCGATGAAAACTTATTACAACCTGTTTTACAGTCTTTACCTAGTAATATTGACAGTTTAAATATAACTATGGGGGTTTCATTAAAATCTTTCCCTACAATTACCTTTTTTGAATTATTATTATTCCTACACATCAATCCTGGCAAAGAATTTTATTATAAAAACATCCTAGCAATTTTAAACCATCCGTTAGCTTCAAAATTACTTTCAAATACTAAAGAGATCATTAATAGTATTTCAAAAGAAAACATAACACACATCTCTTACTCAAGGCTATTAAAACTAAACCAAAATAAAGAAACCGAAATTCTTCAGCTTCTTTTTGGTAATTGGGAAAATAAAAGCGAAAACGCCCTCTCTTCCTGTTTGAAAATATTATTACATCTAAAAACAATCAAAAAAGCTTCAAAATTAGATCGAGTAGTTTATTATAATCTTTTCTCTGTTTTTCAAAATATTGAAAAGCTTAATACTAAGTTTGAATACCTAAAAACTGTAAAAACAGTTCAAAACCTCTTTACTGAATTAATTTCAACAACCACATTAGATTTTAAAGGTGATGCCTATAATGGCTTACAAATTATGGGAGTTCTTGAATCTAGAGTTCTTGATTTTGAAAATATAATAATTGCCTCGGTAAACGAAGGCACATTCCCTTCGGGAAAATCCAACGCTTCGTTTATTACTTACGATTTAAAAAATCAATTTGGACTCCCTACTTATACTGAGAAAGATGCAATATATACCTATCACTTTTACAGACTCTTACATCGGGCAAAAAATATAACATTACTATATAACAATTTTTCAGATGGGTTAAACACTGGTGAAAAAAGCAGATTTATTTCACAATTAGAAATTGAAAATATACCTAATCATACTATTCAAAAATCTATTATTAACCCCACTATTTCAATTAGTGAATCTAAATTAAAAACAGTTAATAAAACTGTCGATGTTATTAACCGACTAAAAGAAATAGCTAATTATGGATTTTCTCCTTCAGCATTAACATCCTATTTGCGAAACCCAATCGAGTTTTATTATCAAAAGATTTTAAAAATAAATGAATTTAAAGAGGTTGAAGAAACTGTAGCCGCAAATACTCTTGGAACAATTGTTCACGATACTTTAGAAACCTTTTATAAGCCATTTGAAAACAACTTTCTTACCATTGACATTTTACTAAAAATGCAACAAGAAATTGAAAAGGAAGTGACTACACAATTTAAAAAAACCTTTAAAGAAGGGTCTTTTTCAAAAGGTAAAAACCTTTTAATCTTTGAAGTAGCCAAACGTTTTGTTTTTAATTTCATCAACTATGAGATTTCTGAACTAAAAAAAGGAAACCAAATAAAAATATTAAAAATTGAAAGTAAGTTGGTTGCCGAAATCCCCATAAAAGAACTTGATTTTCCAATTAAAATTAGAGGAATTGTAGATCGTGTAGATGAGTATAACGGTATCCTTCGCATTATAGATTACAAAACAGGACTTGTAAAACAGGCTGATTTAAATATAGTTGACTGGGAGGATTTAACAACCGATACTAAATACAGTAAAATAATTCAAATACTAGCCTATACAAAAATGATTTATAATGAATATCCGTTTAACAATGCTGAAGCAGGAATTATCTCGTTTAAAAATTTAAATAATGGTTTTTTGAAGTTTACTAAAAGAGAAAAACAAAGAGGAGGTGATACGCAGTCTCTAGTTTCAAAAGAAATATTAGAAGAATATTCTGAACAACTACAAAAATTAATCCTAGAAATTTTTAATCCAGAAATTCCTTTTACAGAAAAAGAAGTATAAAATGATCCAAGAAAATAACCTAGTCCTTACCAGAGAAAACAACAAACCCATTGCTTACGACGTGTGTTATTCTTTAAATCAAACCAAAAAACCAGTTATTATTTTTTGCCACGGTTATAAAGGTTTTAAAGATTGGGGAGCCTGGCATTTAGTAGCAGAAAAATTTTCCAAAGAAGGGTTTTTCTTTTTAAAATTTAATTTTTCTCATAATGGAGGAACTATAGATCAGCCTATTGATTTCCCAGATTTAGAAGCTTTTGGTAAAAATAATTTCACTAAAGAACTCGATGATTTAGAAGGTATAATTTCTCTAATTGCATCAAGTGAAAAATATAAAAATGAGATTGATATTGCTAATATTTCATTGATAGGGCATAGTCGTGGTGGCGGAATTGTACTTATAAAATCTGAAGAAAACTCATTAGTGAAAAATGTGATTACTTGGGCAGGGGTAAGTGACTTTAAAGCTCGCTTTCAAGAAAACTCAGAGAATTTTAAACAATGGAAAAAAACTGGAATTACCTATATAGAAAACGGAAGGACACATCAACAAATGCCTCATGAATTCCAGTTTTATACAAATTTTAAAGAAAATGAAAAAAGGCTCACCATAAAGCGAGCTGTTAAAAACTTAAAAGCTCGTCAATTAATTATACATAGTTCAGAAGATCCAACAGTAACTTTGACTGAAGCACAATTATTACATAAATGGAATCCTAGAAGTAAATTAATAACAATTGATCAAGCGAATCATGTTTTTGGAGCAAGTCACCCTTGGAATAATAAAATATTGCCCAATAATCTACTCACTGCCGTAAGTAAAACTATTGATTTTATTAAAAAAGATTCGCTTTAATTAAGAATTGAAAGAATTATCTACGCCCTTTTAGCCTAACTTCAATTTTCTTTTTAATCACAGTTAGACGTTTCATCAAATCCATAAGTTCTGGATCTTGATTTTCTTTGTAGATGTCGTTTATTCCAAGGATAAGTGCCTTAACTTCTCTAGAAGCGACTATTCTATCACTTGTCGTTTGAAAAGAAAGTTTTCTTGTCTCAAATTCTAAGGCTTTATCTATGATTTTCATATAATTATATTTTAAAAGTAGTTGTTGAAGAAACACGCAAATATAAACATGTAAGCATTTCTTCTTCTATTTAATTCCTTTTTTTTTAATTTTTAACAAAAAATTATTTTTATGAATCAAAAATCACAATATAATGTTTTTTTTTAAATTTAAATCTATAGAACCTATAAGCAGAAAAACACCAGCTTACTTTCCTACAAAAAATCGCTATTGTTAACGTAATGTGTGTTTTGTCGAATATTTTTGTTTTATGTCTGTATTTTTTACATATTAGCAATCCCGAATTCTTACTTTTTATTTAATATTAATTTAAACATAACATTATGGAATTTACTATTAAACAACCTACAGATGTAAAAAAATCAAAAACAACTAACGGAAAAACTATTCAATATATTAATTCCGAAGGTATAAAAAAAGTTTTTGATGTTCATCAATATAGCAAAATAGGAACGCTATATTTTAAAAGAAAAACCGAAATTGAAATTGCTGTTGCCTAACTTATTATTTTAAATTGTTTAGTTAACAATAAAAAAAAGCAGTTATCAATTAAGATAACTGCTTTTTTTGTGGAGAATATCGGAATCGAACCGATGACCTCTTGACTGCCAGTCAAACGCTCTAGCCAGCTGAGCTAATCCCCCAAATTATTCTTTCTCCATCTTCTTCCTGCTGCCGATTTTAGATATTTCTCTCTATTTCGAGCATCCAATCTAGTGCTAAGCTCCTCTTTATGAACTATCTTCCAAGGTGCAAATGCTTTTGTTGATTTAACTTCTCTTCTATTATGAGTTGCTATCCTTTTTTCTAAATCTTTAGTCATACCAATGTAAAAAGAATCATTGGTTTTACTGTATATAATATAAATAAAATACATCTCCTTTCTTGCGCTCCCCGCCCGTACCAAACGGCACGTTCGGGCGGGTAGCCAACTGAGCTAATCCCCCAATAAACTATTCTTGTACCCCACTTAAAATTAATAATGGAATACTCGTATGAAAATCACGCTTTAATACAATGTTCTTTTCCCATAATTTTTTAAAGAATCCTCTTTTTCTTCTTACTACACACAACATATCTGGATTATGAGTTTGAAAATGCTCTAATACTCCTTGAAAAGTAGTTGCATTTTTGGTTGTAGTTAAAGAAGATTTTAAGTCTAAAAGGTCTGAATCTAAGACATTACTTTCTTCTGTAGCATTTGGAGTTATAACATGAAGTAAGTTTATTTTTGAACTAAAAGCATTTTTTACATATTTTAAAGGCTCCAAAACATTTTCTTTTTCAAAATGTCCGCTTTTAAATGCAAATAAAATAGTTTCAAACTTTCTAAAAAGATAATTAACAGGTACTATTAACAAAGGTATTTCTGTTTGTTTAACAATTTTAGCTGTAATTTTCCCTAAGTAAACCTTATCATCGATTTCAATACTTTGTGGAGAAAGAATAATTAAATCAATGTTTTTCTTCCTTGATATTTTTTTAATCTCTTCAAATGGATTCCCTTTTATTGCTTCACTAATTACTTCAACACCGTTTGTATTTACAGCTTTAATGACATCCTTTAATTGTTGACGCTTTTCATTTACCCAAAATTCGTTAACTTTTGTCAAGTCTTCAAGCTTTGTAGAATCTTCATACACACTAATTAAATACACTTTCCCACCATTAATTGATGCAAAATTTAAAGCGTATTTTAAATTATTTATTCCGCTTTCAGTAGTTCCAACAGGTACAAGAATATTTTTCATTTATTTAGAATTAATTAATTTCACGCAAAAATACATCGAATAAATGATACGATTAGCAAAAAAAGAAGAAATACCTCAACTTTTAGCAATTACGAAAGCTTGTGCTAACGATATGATTTCTAGAAATATATTTCAATGGAATGAAGAATACCCCTCCCCAAAAGCCTTTGAAAATGATGTTTTTAGAAAAGAGTTATACGTGCTTATTACTAATGACAAAATAATTGGTTGTCTGGTGTTAACTCCAAAAATGGATAAAGAATATCTCGCCATAAAATGGCTCACGCCTAACTCAAATAATTTATACGTCCATCGGTTAGCTATTCATCCTGAAGAGCAAGGAAAAGGATGGGCGCAAAATTTAATGGATTTTGCTGAACAATTTGCTATCAAAAAAAATTATACCTCTATAAGATTAGATACCTTTAGTAGGAATAAAAGAAACCAAAAAATTTACGAACTTCGCGGTTACAAAAAATTGGGTTCTATTTATTTCCCAAACCAAAGTGAAGATCCTTTTTATTGCTATGAGCAACTATGCAAAAAATAGATATTTCTTTTAAACGTATTCAACAATTAGCTATACCTGCTATAATTGCAGGAATTGCAGAACCTGTCCTTTCATCAACAGATGCAGCTGTTGTTGGGAATTTAACAGAATACGGAACAGAATCTCTAGCGGCTGTTGGAATTGTGGGTTCGTTTCTATCTACCATTATTTGGATATTAGCCCAAACTCGAAGTGCTATTTCTGCCATTGTTTCTCAAAACTTAGGGGCGGGCAAAATAGAAAGCCTAAAAAGCTTTCCCGCTCAAGCAATTGTGTTTAATGTGTTGTTGAGTGTAGTTTTGCTCTTTTCCACTTACTTTTTTATTGAAGAAATTTTTATCTTTCTACGTGCTGAAGGAAAAATATTAGATTTCAGTAAAGACTATTATTACATTCGTGTTTGGGGATTCCCGTTAACGCTTTTCACTTTTGCAATCTTCGGAATTTTTAGAGGACTTCAAAATACTTTTTGGCCAATGATTATTGCAAGCATTGGAGCATTAACTAATATTGGATTAGACTTTTTATTGGTGTATGGGTTTGAAGGATTTATTGAACCAATGGGTGTTAAAGGAGCTGCTTGGGCAAGTCTATTTGCACAATTATTAATGGCAATATTGGCATTGGTATTTCTTGTAGTAAAAACAGATGTTTCCTTAAAATTGAAACGAAAAATCCATCCTGAAATCAGTCGATTAGTCAATATGAGTTTAAACTTATTTGTTAGGTCTGTTGCTTTAAATATCGCTTTACTAATGGCTGTTAGAGAAGCTACTACTCTAGGAAAAGAATATATCGCCGCTCATACAATTGCAATAAACTTATGGTTGTTTTCTGCATTTTTTATCGATGGTTATGGTGCCGCGGGTAATATCCTCGGCGGAAGATTAATCGGAGCAAAAAAATATAAAAAGCTATGGATTTTAACTAAAAGAGTGAACCTTTATAACTTGTTTGTTAGTTTACTTTTAGTTATTTCTGGATTGCTTCTTTATAAACAACTCGGCCTTTTATTTACAAAAGACACCTTAGTGCTTTCTACTTTTTATGGAGTATTCTTTATCGTTTTAATTTCACAACCTTTCAATGCATTGGGCTTTACGTTTGATGCTATTTTTAAAGGATTGGGTGAAATGAAATTTCTTCGGAATATATTAATTGGCTCTACGCTATTCGGGTTTATTCCAACCTTATTAATTTGTAATTATTTCGATTTAAAACTGAAAGGCATTTGGATAGCACTAGTAGTTTGGATTGCATTTAGAGCCATTGCTTTAATAATAAAATTTAAAATAAAATATTATCCTTTGGCAAAATCTGAAACTGTCAAATAAAAGGAAACGATGCTTCTAAATACTGTATCTTTGAATACAAATTTAATAGAATGAGCACCGTTAGAATTACCAAACAATTTTCTTTTGAAACTGGACATGCATTATATGGTTATGATGGAAAATGCAGAAATGTACACGGACATAGTTACAAATTACACGTAACCGTTATTGGAGAACCTATTTCAGATTCTTCTCATGTAAAATTTGGAATGGTCATAGATTTTAGCGATCTAAAAAAAATAGTGAAATCTAAAATTGTAGATGTATTTGATCACGCAACAGTTTTTAATAAAAACACACCTCACGTTGAATTAGCAAGAGAATTAGAATCTCGTGGTCATAATATTTTATTGGTAGATTATCAACCTACCAGCGAAATGATGATTATAGATTTTGCCCAAACAATTAAAAAAGAACTGCCTCATCATATTCAATTACATTCCTTAAAGCTTCAAGAAACAGATAGTAGTTATGCACAATGGTTTGCTGCTGATAACTAAAATGTCTCTCTAGGTGTAGTCGAAAGGTCTCTTTTTTACTATATTTAACCCATGCAAATCCCACAAGGAAAAAAAATATACTTCTCTAGCGATAATCACTTAGGTGCTCCTACTAAAGAGGAAAGCCTGCCGCGTGAAAAGAAGTTTGTAAAGTGGCTCGATGAAGTAAAAGAAGATGCTGCAGCTATTTTTCTTTTAGGCGACTTATTCGATTTTTGGTTTGAATATAAAACCGTAGTCCCAAAAAGGTTTGTTCGGGTACTCGGAAAACTTGCCGAAATTACAGACTCTGGAATTCCTGTTTACTTTTTTGTTGGGAATCACGATTTATGGATGCAAAATTATTTTGAAGAAGAACTTAATATTCCAACTTACAGAGATTGTAAAGAATTTACTTTTAATAATAAAACATTCTTAATTGGTCATGGTGACGGTAAAGGTCCTAACGATAAAGGATATAAACGAATGAAAAAAGTATTTACTAATCCTTTTTCTAAATGGTTATACCGTTGGTTGCATCCAGATATTGGAATGCGATTAGCGCAATATCTTTCTGTTAAAAATAAACTAATTTCTGGGGAAGAAGATAAAAAATTTCTGGGGGAAGATCAAGAATGGTTAGTTTTATATGCCAAACGAAAATTAGAAACCAAACACTATGATTATTTTATTTTTGGACACCGACACCTTCCTATGGAAATAAAAGCAGGGAAAAAATCTACTTATTTTAACTTAGGCGATTGGATTCATCATTATACCTATGGCGTTTTTGATGGAGAAAAATTTGAATTGAAAAAGTATTAAGCAATACTTATTTTCTGATAGAGAAAGATTTATTTAATATCTTTCAGCTTTAATTGCAAACTCACATTACCATTCCAATGGTTTTCGTCTATGGTATAAGCTGCTTTAAATTGTTTTTTATTTTTAATTAAATCTAATTTATCTCCCAAGCCAAATCCTATTCCTACAATTTTCCCATAACCATGCTGAGATACTGTAAAACGCAAATGGGTTTTATCTTCGCCTACTTGTTTTCCGTAGCCAGTATCCTGTAAATCTTCTGTCATAAAAACAGGTGACATGTTCCCAGGACCAAAAGGTGCAAACTGACTTAAAATTCTATAAAACTTTGGGGTGATCTCTTTTAAATTAATTTGTGAATCTATCTTTATTTCAGGAATTAATAATTTTGGATCGATGGTTTCTGAAACTACTTTTTCAAATAGTTTTTTAAATGCTTCATAGTTTTTTTCTAACAAGGTCAGTCCTGCCGCATATCTATGCCCTCCAAATTGTTCAATATATTCCGAGCAAGCTTCCAAAGCATTATACACATCAAATCCTTTTACACTTCTTGCCGAAGCCGCCAACACATCGCCACTTTTAGTAAAAACCAACGTGGGTCTGTAATACGTTTCAATTAGCCTAGAAGCAACTATTCCTATGACTCCTTTGTGCCAATTTTTATCATAAACTACCGTTGTAAAACCTTCTTGCTCATTATTGTTCTCAATTTGTACTAAAGCTTCTTGAGTAATTCTTTTATCAGCCTCTTTCCTGTCGGTGTTAAATTGGTCAATATCTAGGGCATATTTAGCAGCAAGATTCTGGTCAGTTTCGCATAGCAGAGTTACGGCGTGATTTCCGTGTTTCATTCTGCCAGCTGCATTTATTCTTGGCGCAATAATGAAAACAACATCTGTAATGGTTAACGTTTCCTTTTTTACTTGCTGAAGTATTGCTTTAAAACCAGGACGTGGATTGTTATTTATTACTTGCAATCCGTGATAAGCTAAGATTCTATTTTCTTCAGTAATAGGAACGATATCAGCACCAATTGCTGTTGCCACTAAATCTAAATATAATATTAAATCATCTATGGTTTCTCCTTTTTTTGAAGCCAATGCTTGCACTAATTTAAACCCCACTCCACAACCACATAATTCTTTATAAGGGTACTCACAATCTTCTCTTTTAGGATCTAAAACAGCAATTGCTTTGGGAATTTCATTTCCGGGGCGATGATGATCACAAATAATAAAATCTATTTTCTTCTTAGTAGCATACGCAACTTTATCAATGGCTTTTATACCACAGTCTAATGCTATTATTAATGAAATTTCATTGTCTTCAGCATAATCAATTCCTTTAAAAGAAACGCCATACCCTTCTCCATAACGATCTGGAATGTACGTTGTCACATTAGGGTACGTTGTAAGTAAGTATGAAGACATCAGTGCCACACTCGTAGTGCCATCCACATCGTAATCGCCATACACCATAATACTTTCTTGGTTTATAATGGCTTTTTCAATTCGGGCAACAGCTTTATCCATATCCTTCATTAAAAAAGGATCGTGTAGGTCGTTTAAATTAGGTCTAAAAAAATCTTTTGCTCCCTGATAAGTTTCGATTCCTCTTTGTACTAATAGAGATGCAGTAGTTTCATCAACTCCTAGTTCTTTGGTAAGAAGAGTAACTTTATTTGGGTCTGGTTTTGGTTTTAGAGTCCAACGCATGGTTAAATGAAATTCCAATTAATCAAATCCCAAATTCCACATCTATTATTGGTATTTGTTACTTGAAAATTGGTAATTGTTTTATTGGGAAGTAAAAAGTAAATGTAATAAGAAAATTTTAAAATTAGTCATGTTACATAGAATTATAGTAGTCGGAATTTATAAATGTAGACAAGTAACATTTGTTTTAAATAATAAACAGTTCTATTTTAGACATATTAATAGCGTATAAATTGTAAACTAAAATTAATATGAAAACCTTACAACTATTTTTTCTGTCATTACTTTTAACTCATTCCTATTCAGGTTTTTCTCAAGATGGCACCTTAGACATGTCTTTTGGCGATAATGGGATTTATATTAAAGATTTTTACGGGCAATCTGATGTTATATTTTCTGCTGATCAACTCAGTAATACTAAATTTATGGTAATAGGCAATGTTACCAACAATAATACATCCTTTCATTCCTTAAGTAGATTCTTGCCAAACGGTACGGAAGATAATTCTTTTGGAGAAAACGGTACACTATTTACCGACTACGGAACTTCACTTACTTATCATAAAACCATTTTAATACAAAATGATGATAAAATAATTGTTTCGGGAACTACTAGTGGAGGTGATTATTTTATGGCGAAGCATTTACCAAATGGAGCATTAGACACAACTTTTGGAAATAATGGAATTGTTATTACCGATATTGAGGAAGATGCTTTAGCACATTCTTTTTTACAAAATGATGGTAAAATAATACTTGTTGGGGTGTCTGAGACTAATTCTTATTATAACATATCCATGGTTCGATATTTAACCAATGGAGTTTTAGATACTACCTTTGGAAACAATGGAGTTGTCATTACCGATATTGGAGGGGAATATTTTAAAACATTTTCAGGTTTTTTAGAAGACAACGGCACTATATATTTATTGGTCAAATATGATTGGGCTTCAGACAGTATTTTACAAATTCTACGCTATGCAGAAAATGGTGACCTAGACCTTTCTTTTGGAGATAATGGAATTTTACCTATCGCTAATGGAATTAATTATTATAGTGGTGCAATAGCATTACAAAATGAGGGTAAAATATTAGTTGCTTATGCAGATCCTCAATATAATATTTATAAATTAAAACAATATTTCCCTAACGGTAATTTAGATACTTCATATGGAAACAGCGGTGAAGTAGATATTGATATTGATGATTTTGTTCCAGAAAAGTTTTTATTTCAGTCCGACAATAGCGTAGTTATATATGGTAGAATAATGGAATTTGAAGGGTCTCGTTTTTGTCTAACTAGATATTTTAGTGATGGAGGTTTAGATACTTCTTTTGGAGAAAATGGAGTGACAACGCATTCTTTTGAAAGTTCTGATGCTATTTTTCAAGATAACGGAAAGATACTAGGTATGGGAAACACTTATTGGTATAGCGGAGATAAAAATTTTTATATGGCTCGTTTCAATAATAGTCCGTTAAGCATTTCTGAAGTTGCAAATGCTAATTATACGGTTTTTCCAAACCCTTCCAATAATAAGTTTATTATACAACACGATTATACTACTGAAACACCATACCAAATAACAGATATTTCAGGAAAAGTCATTCAAACAGGTAAGTTAACAGGAGAACAAACAATTATAAACCTTTCTACGAAACAATCTGGGATGTATTTTTTAAATACTTCTGGGAAAACTTACAAGTTGATTAAAAACTAAAATTCATTTATATAAATCGCAATCGTCACCTCGGCAAAAGCTCTAAACATTTTAATAACACCACAATACTGTTCTTCAGATAAAGTAACCGCTTTGTTAATTTTGTCTTCGTTTAAATCACTTCCTGTAAAATAATAATCGATGGTTACTTTGTCGTAATATTTAGGGTGTTCCGTAGTCATATTAGCAGTAACCACCA
>JAUVAS010000016.1 GCA_030591585.1 Flavobacterium sp.
ATCAATTACAATCAACGGATCTCAAAGAGAAAGCGTGGGCAAAGTAGCTACTAAAGCCTTACGTAATGCTGGTCAGGTTCCTTGCGTAGTATACGGAGGAGATAAGACTATTCACTTTTCAGCAGAAGTATCGGCATTTAAAAATTTAGTTTACACTCCAGATGTACACACAGTAGTAATTGCCTTAGAAGACGGCACTAATGTAGAAGCTATTCTTCAAGATATACAATTTCACCCAGTAACAGATAATATATTACACATCGATTTTTATCAAATTTTTGATGACAAAGAAGTAGGTATGGATATTCCTGTACGTATTACTGGTAGTTCTCCAGGTGTTCGTAATGGTGGAACTTTACGTATTGTTAACCGTTCACTTCGTGTGAAAGCTTTACCTAAAAACTTACCAGATTTCTTAGAAGCAGATATTTCTGAAATGAATATTGGTGACATCATGACTGTTGCAAACTTATTAGGCGAAAACTTTACTATCCTACAAGATGAAAAAAGAGTTGTTTGTCAAGTAAGAACTTCACGTGTTGCTATTGAAGATGAAGTATCTGACGAAGAAGGTGCTGAAGGAGAAGAAGGTGCTGAAGGAGAAGAATCTGCTGAAGGTGCTGAAGGAGAAGCTAGTTCTGAGGCTCCAGCTAAAGAATAAAAACTTCAAAAAAATTATACTTAGAAAGCATTCCATTTATTTGGGATGCTTTTTTTATTTTTACGGAAGATTAAAAAAAAACTATGTTTTCATTTTTAAGAAAACTTTTTATAAATAACGCTACCAGAAATCTAACTGAAGGTGACCCTATGAAAAAATTTCTAATTGTAGGTTTAGGAAATATTGGTCCTAAATATGAAAATACACGGCATAATGTTGGGTTTAGAATTCTAGACTTTTTTGCCAAAAAAGAATCGCTTACTTTTGAAAGTGCAAAACTTGGCGATGTAGCCACCTATAAATTAAAAGGAAGAACCTTTTTGTTATTAAAGCCTAGTACCTTTATGAATCTTAGCGGGAAAGCTGTTAGGTATTGGTTAGAGAAAGAAAATATTCCATTAGAAAATCTACTGGTTTTAACAGATGATTTAAATTTACCTTTCGGCTCTTTTAGAATAAAACCAAAAGGTAGTGACGGAGGACATAACGGACTTAAAGACATTCAGCTTATCTTGAACACCGCAAAGTACAACCGATTTAGATTTGGAATTAGCGATACCTTTTCACAAGGAAGACAAGTAGATTATGTGCTTGGCGAGTGGATTGATGAGGAAGAAAAAATACTGCCAGAAAGACTTGAAAAAGCAATAGAAGCTATTAAATCGTTTGGTCTTGCCGGAATGGCAAATACCATGAATACATTTAATGGAAAATGACAGTGCACCCATCCATATCTTCCTATAACACCAAAAAACAATCCGTTGTAACCATTGGCACTTTTGATGGTGTCCATATTGGCCATAAAGCAATATTAAATCGTTTAATAAAAACTGCAAAAAAAGAGAATTTAGAATCTGTAGTACTTACTTTTTTTCCACATCCTAGAATGGTATTACAAAAAGATGCGGAGATTAAATTGATTAATACTATTGCCGAACGGAAAGAATTATTGGATAAAACAGGATTAGATCATTTAATAATTCATCCGTTTACAAAAGATTTTTCCAGATTAACTGCTCTTGAATTTGTACGTGATATTTTAGTAAAACAATTACAACTAAAAAAAATAATTATAGGGTATGATCATCGCTTCGGAAGAAATAGAAACGCAACTATCGAGGAGTTAAAAGAATTTGGAAAAACCTACGATTTTGAAGTAATTGAAATTAACGCACAACAATTAGAGGAAGTTTCAGTAAGTTCAACCAAAATAAGAAAAGCACTTGAAGAAGGAAATATAGAAACCGCCAACAACTATTTAGGCTATTCTTTTATGTTGTCTGGAGTTATAGTGGAAGGTAGAGGAATAGGAAAAACTTTAGCGTTCCCAACTGCAAATTTAAAAGTTGCTGAAGAATATAAAATCATTCCTAAACAAGGTGTTTATCTAGTGCAATCTACTATTTCAGGCTCACCTACCAGCCAGCCAGAAAAAGAAATTTTCGGATTAACAAACATTGGCAACAATCCCACAGTTGGAGGAACTCATCAAACAATTGAAACTTATTTTCTAGACTTTTCAGAAGATGTATACCATAAAAACCTTCGCCTAAAATTCGTTACAAGAATTAGAGACGAAAAAGTTTTTAAATCTGTTGAGGAGCTAAAAGAAGCCATTAAAAAAGATGAACTGTTTGCAAGAAACTTTATAAAAAACTTGTAAGATTTTCTCACAAATCCATCAATTGTTTGCTTTTGCGGCTCTGCGCCTTTGCGAGAACAATATTATAACTTCCGTTTTTTCTTTCTATTTTTAATGTAATTATTAATTGCTTCTTCAGAGGTTAACCAATTTCTACCCTCCTTATAAGCATCTATTTTACCCTGCCTAGCTAATAAACTAATGTATTCCATACCGTAGGGTAAATTGGCTTCTTCTACTAAATTAGAAATCTCTTGATAGTTAGAATTACTATCTGGCAACGCATTCAAATAAATAGTTAACGTACGCTCAACCGCTTGAGACATTAACAACATTAATTTCTCATAATTTCCTTTATTAGCACTATTTAAAGCAGTATAATATTTCTTGCGATCATTTTTTAAAATAATGGCAGGTGTAAATCCTACTTTTAAAAGTAGCAAATTCATGACTAACCTAACGGTTCTTCCATTGCCATCAAAAAAGGGATGAATCCAAACAAATTTATGGTGAAAAACTGTTGCCAACTCTATATCATTAAGTTTTAAAGGGTTTTTAATTACAAAATTGATAAGCTCATCTAAAAGTCCCGAAACCTTTTGTGCATTGGGCGGAACAAAATTAGCTCCAGAAATACGAACTCCAGAGTTTCGCAATCTTCCTGCATAGTCATCTTCTATACTATTGAGAATTAGAGAATGGACAGACAGAATATCGCTACTATTTAATTTATACTTGCTATTACTAAGTTTGTATAAATAGTTTAGGGCTTTTTCATGGTTTTTTGCTTCAAAATGTTCGCGTAAAGATTTTCCTTTAATGGTAATACCATCTTGTAAAACCATTTGTGTTTCTCGCAAACTTAGAGTGTTCCCTTCAATACTGTTTGAATTGTAAATCCACTCAATTGCAATCGCTTCTCTTATTTTCTGAATCGCAATTGAAGGCATAGGGCGACTGTTATTTAATAGATTCCTTTTTGTCTGAAGCCTATCAAAAAACGGTTGTAATGTATCTCTATATCCTAAATCAATTTTAAACATTTTACAAATATACAAATTATCGGTTAAATATAAAAATCAACCTATCCGATATTAAAGAATTGTAAATATTCTCTATTTTTCTGAATTCCTTTTGTCATTCTAGGCTTGACCTAGAATCTATTATAATGTTATATTCTTTGTTACTGTAGATCCTGAGTCAAGCTCAGGATGACAAAGTGTTTCCATTAATTATCGCAATAAAAATAATGATTGTAAATCTTCAGAAGGTTTAAATAATTCTTAGCTTTAGTCCCATGAAAAATTTCCTCTTCAAACAAATAGACAACACAGGACTAGTTCTTTTTAGAATGATATTTGGCTTGTTAATTTCTATTGAAGCCTTTGGCGCTATTGCTACAGGCTGGGTTCGACGCGTCATGGTAGCACCCGATTTTACTTTCAATTTTATAGGGTTCGATTTTTTACAAGGAATGGTGGGTAGCGGAATGTACTTCTATTTTGTAGTAATGGGCATTTTCGGCCTTATGGTAATGCTCGGTTATAAATATAGATACGCCATGTTTTTCTATGCCTTAATGTGGTCCGGAGTTTATTTCTTGCAAAAAACATCGTATAATAATCACTATTATTTAATGATGTTACTCTGCTGGATCATGGCATTTTTACCAGCAAACAAAGATCTATCGTTAGATGCAAGATTCAATCCATCATTCAAATCTATAAAAATGTCACAATGGGCACGGTGGGTAATTATACTACAAGTTGGGATTGTTTTCATCTATGGATCAGTGGCTAAATGGTATCCAGATTGGTTTGACGGCACCGCACCAGGATTATTTATGAAATCCAAAAAACAGTATTGGCTTATTGGTGAATTACTACAAGAACAATGGATTCATTATATCATCGCATACTTCGGAATTTTCTTCGATTTACTAATCATTCCAATGTTACTTTAGAAACGAACTAGGCTTTTAGGGTTCTACCTTTCTCTATTTTTTCATTTATTTAATTCTATCGTTTTTCAAGTAGGAATCTTTCCTTATATGTCCATTGCGTTTGCATTGTTTTTCTTTTCTTCGGAAACACTTCAGAAACGATTCCTAAAAAACAGAAACAGAAAACTGTACACTAAAGATGAAATTATCACCCCAAAACACAGTAATATACTAATCGGTATATTTTTAATATATTTCTTATTTCAACTTGGCTTACCGCTTCGGCATTGGGTAATAAAAGATGATGTGCTTTGGACCGAAGAAGGACACCGTTTAAGTTGGAGAATGATGCTCAGAACTAAAAGCGGAACCTTAACAGTACGCATAGAAGACAAAGCTACTGGAGAAAAAAAGACATACGATTACAGAAAATTACTGTCTAAAAAACAAAAAAGAGTAGTCAAAACAAAACCCGATTTACTCTGGCAATTAGCACAAAAGATAAAAGATGTTGAAAAAGAAAACGGAAAAGATGTTGCCGTGTATATAGATGCAAAAGTAAGTGTTAATGGTGGCCCCTACTTCCCTTTTACAAATCCAGATATAGATATTGCTTCCCAAGAATGGGATCCTTTTTTTCACACAACATGGCTACTGCCTTCACCAGAAGATTATCATAAAAAGACTAAAGATTGAAGGGTGTGTAAACGCAATGATTTCCTTAACTTCGCATCCTTAAAGTAAAGGATTATGTTACAAGTAAACGAAATACGCGAAAACAAAGAAAAGTACATTCAAGCACTTACCAAAAGAGGCTTTGATGCTGTTTCAATATTTGATGCTGTTTTAGAAACAGATGAGCTTCGTAAAGCTACCCAATCAAAATTGGATGAAACTTTAGCGCAATCCAACACTTTTTCAAAAGAAATCGGCATTCTATTTAAAAATGGGGAAACTCAAAAAGCTACCATTTTAAAAGAAAAAACTACCCAGTTAAAAGAGGCATCAAAAAAGCTTTCAGAAGAATTAAATACGGCTGTCAAAAAATTACAACAGTTATTATATACCATTCCTAATATCCCAAACGAATTGGTTCCCGCAGGAAACGATGAAAATGATAATGAAGAAATTTTTAGCGAAGGTGAAATTCCAACACTACATGACGGTGCAGTTCCTCACTGGGAATTAGCAAAAAAATATGACATCATAGATTTCGAATTAGGTGTAAAAATAACAGGTGCAGGATTTCCTGTCTACAAAGGAAAGGGGGCTCGCCTACAACGTGCATTAATCGCTTACTTTTTAGATAAAAACACAGCCGCTGGCTATACAGAATACCAAATGCCGCTAATGGTAAACGAAGCCTCCGGTTTTGGAACAGGACAGTTACCAGACAAAGAGGGACAAATGTATCATGATGCTACAGACGACCTTTATCTTATCCCAACAGCAGAAGTTCCTGTCACTAATATGTTTCGAGGTGATTTAAGATCGGAATCTGAATTACCCATTTTGTGTACGGCTTACACACCTTGCTTTAGAAGAGAAGCCGGTAGTTATGGAGCACACGTTCGTGGATTAAATAGACTCCATCAATTTGATAAAGTTGAAATAGTTAGAATAGAGCACCCTAACAATTCTTATAAGGCTTTAGACGGAATGGTGGAACATGTAAAAGATATTTTAAAAGAATTAAAATTACCTTATCGCATACTTAGGTTATGTGGAGGTGATTTAGGATTCACGTCTGCCTTAACTTATGATTTTGAAGTGTTTTCAACAGCACAAGATCGCTGGTTAGAAATTTCTTCGGTTTCGAATTTTGAAACTTTTCAAGCCAATAGATTAAAGTTGCGTTATAAAGATGAAAACAAGAAGAACAAATTGGTCCATACTTTAAACGGAAGCTCTCTAGCACTACCAAGAGTATTAGCAGGTATTTTAGAAAATTACCAAACCCCAGAAGGCGTTAAAATACCAGAAGTGTTAGTCCCTTATTGTGGTTTTGAGATGATTGACTAATATGAATGCTATCGTTTCTGTTACTTGGCTTTCCGAAAATTTTAATGATCAAAATCTTGTAATTTTAGATACAAGCCCAGAAAGTAATGTATCTAATTTAATAGTTGAATTTCCAAATATTCAAATTAAAGGGGCTCTTTTTTTCGACTTTAAAAACGTAATTGCAGACAAGGAGAGTGATTTGCCAAATATGCTTCCTTCACCTGAAGTTTTTGAGCAAGAATGCAGAAAATTAGGCATCAACTCTAACAGCCAAATCGTGGTATATGATAATCTTGGAATTTATGCAAGTCCAAGAGTCTGGTGGATGTTTAAAAGTATGGGACACCATAACATTGCTGTACTTGACGGAGGCCTTTCTGAGTGGAAAAAAAATAATTATAGTTGCGAACCTAGAAAACAACCCAAAGTAAATCTTGGAAACTTTAAAGCAAATTTTAAACAAGAATTGGTTAGGAATGCTTCACAAATATTAGAAAATATCTCCAAAAACAATGAAGTTGTTATAGATGCACGGTCTAAAGAACGGTTTGAAGGAACAAAACCAGAAACAAGAGAAAATTTAAAAAGTGGTCATATTCCAAACTCGTTAAACCTCCCTTTTTTAGAAGTTTTGAAAGACGGAAAATTTATTTCGAAAGAAGAATTGCTCCCACTATTCAATAAAATAAACCCTAATAAATCTTCCATGATTTTTACTTGTGGTTCTGGAATTACAGCCTGTATCCTTCAACTTGCTGCTAAAAAAATTGGATATAATGACGCTTCTATATACGATGGTTCGTGGACAGAATGGGAACAACTGAAAGGGTTTCCTATAGAAAAATAACCTTTTTTTTGACCTTTATTTCAGAAAGCAATTCCCTATCTTTAACCCATGCACAAACTCATTTTTATCTTATTCCTGCTTACCATAACAGTCGTTAATGGTCAAAGGGATTTATTGGCAAAAAACTACTTTGACCAAGGAGAATATGAAAAAGCGCTAGCTCTTTACACAAAACTATACGAAAAAACAAAACGCTTCGATTATTTTAAGGCAATGATCGCCACACACCAGCAATTAGAAGAGTATCAAGAAGCTGAAAAATTATTAGGAAAAAAACTCATATCACAAAAGGTCAGTCCACAATTATATGTAGAGTTGGGCTATAATTATTCTCTTCAAAAAAAAGATTCTTTAGCTAGAATAAATTATACTAAAGCGATGGGATATATTGAAACCAATCCTATGTATGCATTTAGCATAGGGGAAACTTTTGAAAAATATAGTTTGTTGGAACAAGCCGTTGCTACATACGAGTTGTCAATGGAAATTAATCCCGACAGAGATTTTAATTATCAATTAGCAAGTCTTTACGGGGAGCAAGGTAAGCTAGAAAAAATGTTTACTAGCTACCTAGATTTAATGAAAAAAAATCTAGCTTATAGAAGCATCGCCGAACGCAATTTTAGCTTATATGTTACCGAAGACCCTCTTAATGAAGCTAATATTTTATTAAAAAAAGCAGTACTCCAAAAGCTTCAAGAAAGTCCAAATGTATTGTATAACGAATTACTGAGTTGGTTGTTTATTCAGCAAAAGGATTATAAAAAAGCATTTGCTCAAGAAAAGGCAATTTACAGACGTATGGGAGATGGTGATCTGAGCGGCCTTATTGACCTTGCCTTTATAACAATAACTGATAAAAATTATGAAAATGCAACAGATATTGTTACTTATTTAATTGAAAATGCAACCACTCCTCAAGCCAAAATTGAAGGCTTTCAACACTTGCTAAAAATTGAGTTAGAAACGGCTGAAAAAAAGAATTACTCAAAAATTGAAAAACACTATGAGAACTTGTTAGATGAATTTGGGCGAGGTAAGGAAACATATAAACTTCAGATAGATTACAATTATTTTTTAGCATTTCAATTTAATAAAAAAGAGAATGCCATATCAAACCTAAAAACCCTTTCTAAAGAGCCCCTTTCAGTTTATCAAGAAGCTAGAGTAAAAATGCAACTGGCAGATATTTTAGTGTACGATGAAAAATTTAACCAAGCCCTCATCTATTATTCTCAAATTCAGAAAAAAGTAACAGGAGATTTATTGGCACAGGAAGCTCGTTTTAAAGTTGCACAAACTAGTTACTATAAAGGTGATTTTGAGTGGGCACAAGTGCAGTTAGATGTGCTAAAAAAATCAGCTTCGCAATTAATTGCAAACGATGCGATGCAATTAAGTTTGGTAATTAGAGACAATACTCTAGAAGATTCTACCCAGACTGCCTTAAAACTATATGCGAGAGCAGATTTGTTGACACTTCAGAAAAAAGAAACAGAAGCAATAACTATTTTGCAAGATATTCTCGAAAACCATAAAGGAGAAAAAATTGAAGATGAAACTTTATTAAAAATGGGTGAGTTGTATGAGGTAAAAGGTGAGTTTAAAAAGGCCGAAACTGCCTATTTAAAGTTAATTCAATTTTATAATGAAGATATCTTGGCAGATGACGCACATTATCATTTAGCAAAATTATACGAAACAAAACTAGACCAACCCGAAAAAGCAAAACAATACTACGAACAAATTATTTTTAATTTTGCGGATAGTATTTACTTTGTAGAAGCGCGTAAAAAATATAGAATCCTCCGGGGAGATGAAATAGAATAATTATGATTATATATAATGTAACAGTAAATATAGATGAAAGCATCCACGATGAATGGTTGTGTTGGATTAAAAATCATATTCCAGTAGTGTTAGCAACTGGAAGGTTTTCTGAAGCAAAACTCACCAAAGTATTGGTGGAAGAAGAAATGGGGGGTGTCACTTATTCTATACAGTACCGCGCAAAATCTCGTGAAGATTTAAATAATTATTACAAATTTAATGATGATAAATTAAAAAGTGATGGGCTGCTAAAATTTGGAGATAAAATGCTTGCCTTTAGAACGGAATTGGAAATAGTAGATGAGTTTACAGTTACAAAAAACTAATTATGTCTGTTAGAGCAAAAAAACACTTAGGGCAACATTTTTTAAAAGATGAAGGAGTCGCCGAAAAAATAGCAAACACGCTAACTTTTGAGGGCTATAAAAATGTCTTAGAAATTGGTCCAGGAATGGGAGTCCTTACCAAGTATTTAATTGAAAAAGGTATTAACGTAATTGCGATGGAACTTGACCCAGAATCCGTTATTTACCTCGATAAACATTATAAAAACAAAAACCTTCAGGTAGTCCCTGCCGATTTTTTAAAGTTTGATCTTACTAACTTTTTCAATGGGAAACAATATGCGATAACAGGTAATTTTCCGTATAATATTTCTACACAAATTGTCTTTAAAACATTAGAATGGCGGGATCAAATTCCAGAATTTACAGGGATGTTTCAGAAAGAAGTTGCTAAGCGTATTTGTGAAAAAGAAGGCTCTAAAACCTACGGGATTATGTCGGTTTTAGTACAAGCATTTTATGATGCGGAATATTTATTTACAGTGCCTCCCACCGTTTTTAATCCTCCACCAAAAGTAGAAAGCGGTGTGCTTCGTCTAAAAAGAAAAGAGGACTACAGTCTTGCTTGTGATGAGAAAATGTTGTTTAAAGTAGTAAAAACTGCTTTTCAGCAACGAAGAAAAACAATGCGTAATAGTTTAAAAGTCTTTAATATTTCCGATAAATTAAAAGAAGACACTATCTTTGGGCAGCGTCCCGAACAACTTTCGGTTGCAGAATTTATAGCGCTCACTCAAAAATTGGAGAACGATGCAATTTCAACTAACAGCTGATTATATTCAAAAAGTAACCCAACTCATTGTTAATAAACAAGACAATGAATTAAAGGAGTTATTGCACGAAGTTCACTTTGCCGATATTGCCGATTTATTAGAAGAAATTAAATCTAAAGAAGCTACCTACCTTATTAAATTACTGGAAAGCGAAATCACTTCAGAAGTTTTAATGGAGCTTGACGAAGATGTTCGTGAAAAAATTCTGAATCGTCTTTCACCAAAAGAAATTGCCAAAGAAATTGAAGAAATGGACACCGATGACGCAGCCGATGTGGTTGCAGAACTGGAAGATCATATTCAGAAAGAAGTAATTGAAAAAATTGAAGATGAGTCTCACGCATCAGATATTGTTGAGCTTTTAACTTATGACGACGATACAGCAGGAGCTTTAATGGCAAAAGAATTGGTGCAAGTAAAAGAGTCTTGGACCGTAGCAGGTTGTGTTAGAGAAATGCGGAGTCAAGCAGAAAATGTAACTAGAGTTCACTCTATTTATGTAACTGATGAGGATGGAAAATTAACAGGAAGGCTCTCATTAAAAGACCTTTTAACAGCATCTGCAAAAACACATATTAGCGAAGTATATATTCCAAAAGTGGATTCTGTTACGGTAGATACAGAAGATGAAGAAGTAGCGAGAATTATGCAAAAATACGATTTGGAAGCAATTCCTGTTGTAGATGAAAAAGGGATTTTAGTAGGTAGAATTACCATTGATGACATTGTAGATTTTATTAAGGAAGAAGCCGAAAAAGATTACCAAATGGCGGCGGGTATTTCTCAAGATGTAGAAGCTGATGACAGCATATTACAACTAACTCGAGCTAGATTACCTTGGTTAGTATTAGGTTTATTTGGAGGTTTGGGCAGTGTTTTTATTCTACAAGATTTTGAGAGTATTATGAATAACCCAGAATTAAAAGCCTTATTCTTTTTTACTCCATTAATTGCGGCTATGGCAGGTAATGTAGGTGTTCAATCTAGTGCTATTATAGTACAAGGGTTGGCAAACGATGTTGTAAAAGGGAGTTTATGGAGTCGGTTATTAAAAGAAGTTGGACTGGCACTTATTAATGGAATTGTACTAAGTATATTGGTAATTCTATTTGGATTTATCATGAATTATAAACTAGAATTTAGTTTAACAATTGCTATTTCTATGCTTTCTGTAATTATTATTGCCTCTTTAATTGGAACTTTTGTGCCCATAATTCTCGATAAAAAAGGGATTGATCCTGCAATTGCAACAGGTCCGTTTATTACTACAAGTAATGATATCTTCGGAATATTTTTGTTCTTTTATATTTCTAAAATTATTCTAGGGTTTTGATTTCTGAACTATTCACCAAACAGTTTATGGTTCCTTCATCTGCTATCGATAGCAGGAATCACGTTAATAATTTAACCTATTTAGAATGGTGTTTAGATATTGCTGAAACCCATTGGAATTTAAAAGCTCCAAAAGATTTTCAGAAAAATTATGTTTGGTATGTTATACACCATTCTATCGATTATAAAGCAGCAGCTTTTGAAGGAGAAGCTCTAGAAATATCTACTTGGATTGAAAAAAATGAAGGTGTAAAAAGTGAACGGCGTTATAAAATTATTCGATTAAAAGATGAAAAAATATTAATTGAAGCAAAGACCATTTGGTGCCTTCTCAATGCAAAAACACTTCGCCCAACCAAAATCACAAAAGAAATTAGTAACTTGTTTCTCAAATAACAAGCATTTTGAAAACCATAAACATTCAGAAGAAATTTTCTAAATTCAATAAAAACTGGCATCCCCATCAGATTGCAATTGTTGATGATATGCAAGTGCTTTTAGCAAAGATAAAAGGAGAGTTTGTTTGGCATAAGCACGAAAATGAAGATGAACTATTTCAAGTGATTAAAGGAACCTTAGAAATGCATTTTAGAGATAAAATAGAAATTGTTAAAGAAGGAGAAATCATTGTTGTCCCAAAAGGGGTAGAACATTGTCCCATAACAAAAGATGGCAAAGAGGTGCACGTATTATTATTCGAAAAACTTTCTACAGTACATACAGGAAATATAAAACACGAAAAAACAGTTACTAACTATCCAAAAATATAAGTTTTGAAAATACTTCATTTAGATCAAAATCATCCGCTACTTATCCATCAGTTAAACGATGCGGGGTTTGTAAATGAAGAAGAATATACTTCTTCCAAACCTGAAGTCGAAAAAATCATTTCAAAATATGATGGAATTGTTATTAGAAGCCGCTTTAAATGCGATCAACAATTTATTGATGCCGCAACTAATTTAAAATTTATTGCGCGTGTTGGTGCTGGGCTGGAAAGTATTGATATTCCGTATGCAGAATCTAAAGGAATTACACTCATTTCAGCGCCCGAAGGAAATCGAAATGCTGTTGGCGAACACACTTTAGGAATGATCTTATCGCTTTTCAACAAACTAAATAATGCCGACAAAGAAGTGAAATCAGGTCTTTGGCATAGAGAAGAAAACAGAGGAATAGAACTCGACGGAAAGACAGTAGGGATTATTGGTTATGGTAATATGGGAAAAGCATTTGCAAAAAAACTTAGAGGTTTCGACTGCAAAGTAATCTGCTATGATATTAAAGATAATGTGGGTGATGAAAATTCCGATCAGGTTAGCTTAGAAACTTTTCAGAAAGAAGTAGCGATTGTAAGTCTTCACACTCCTTGGACACCATTAACTAATAAAATGGTGAATTCAGAATTTATAAATAAATTTTCAAAACCGTTTTGGTTGTTCAATACCGCCAGAGGAAAAAGTGTGGTAACTACAGATTTGGTTTCAGCCTTAAAAAACGGTAAAATATTGGGGGCTGGATTAGATGTATTAGAGTTTGAAAAAAGCTCTTTTGAATCGTTGTTTACCTCAGAAATTCCTGAAGCACTTCAGCAGTTATTAAAAATGGACAATGTAATTCTAAGTCCTCACGTAGCAGGTTGGACGGTTGAAAGTAAAGAGAAGTTAGCGCAGGTGATTGTAGATAAAATAAGACACAAATTCCACTAATTCTCACAAATTAATTTTTCTGTCCTGCAAGGTTTTAAAAACCTTGTAGATCTTTAAAAGAAATGTTTAATTTAAAAAAACGTTCAAGACAGAAAAATAAAAAAACGTAACAGGACTATACACAGGTGATTACAGCTGTTGTTTTTGGCTAAAAGACGAGGAAGGGGTAACTGTAGTAGGTAAAATGGAAGCATACGATTACGAAAAATTTGGTAAGATCCTTGGGCCTAAAGGAAATAAAATTGAACTTTAGGAATCAATAGATAGTGCATTTTTGTAAAATTTAGTACATTTACAATTCAACCAACAAAATCGACTAAAAATGAGTGAAGAAAACAACAACTCTTTTGAACAAGGAGCAAAAGATACAGTAAATGAGATAAAAGAAAGTTGGAATCAAGTAACTCAAAATGATGAAAACAAGAAAATATTAGCTGGGATTTTAGCACTGTTTTTGGGGTATTTAGGTATTCATAAATTTATTTTGGGGTACACCAAAGAAGGAATAATCCAAATTTTGTTAAACTTGATTTGTGGATTAGGTGGATTAATAGGAATAATTGAAGGCGTAATATATCTCACCAAAAGCGACGAAGAGTTTTACAATACCTACCAAGCTAATAAACGTCCTTGGTTTTAATTAACTAAGAGATTCATATGGAAATATCTATTATTCCAAATTGGATAATTATTATTTTTTCAAAAGATTCTGTAAAACAAATACACTATAACATATTACTAAGCAATTGCCTAATTGTTTTATCATTCATTGTATTTAAAGATTCTCTTATTAATTTTCTAAATACGATACCTCACATCTGCTTATTTGATTATATTTTTAAAATTGAATGCCCTGTGTGTGGTACAACTAGAGCTTTTTGTGAATTATCTAAAGGTAATTTACACAATGCTTATAAATTAAATGCCCCAAGTTTATTTATTGCTTTAATATTTGTTTTTCAAATACCTCTTAGAATAATTTCTATTTTAAAAAATATAAGTATAAAAATAATTAATAATATTTCAAGAGTTATTAATTATTTTATATTAATAGTTGTATTTTTATACTGGATATTCAATTTATTATCAACCAATTAAATTTTAATAACTATGGCGAACTTATCATGCCCAAAATGTAGTGAATTAACAAAAAAAGGGGGATATAAAACTTGGCAAATATTAGTTGCTATTTGTTTTTTTCCATTAGGATTATTGGCTTTATTAGCTGACAGAAATCCAACAACTTGTCAAAAATGTGGACATACCTGGCAGGGATAATTTTTTTTATCAAACAAAAGCCTTTAAACTAAAAAAATGTTAAAGGCTTTTGTTTTTAATACTATTATCGTAATATTGCAATATTAAAATAATAATTGTGGGAGCGTCCAATTTTAATATTCATACACAAGAACAAATAGAAATAGCAGCTTTAGCTAAAGTATTAGCACATCCTGCTAGAGTGGCTATTTTGCAATATATAAGCAATCAAGATGCATGTATTTGTGGTGACATAGTAGATAAAATTGGATTGTCTCAGCCTACCATTTCCCAACATTTACAGGTGATTAGAAGTGCTGGACTTATAAAAGGTTCTTTTGAAGGCAAGAGCATCTGCTATTGTTTAGATGTAGACCGTTTTAAAGCATTACAAAACCTATTTAATAATTATTTTAATCAAGCAGTAAAAAGCTGTTGTGCTATCTAATATTTAAAAAATTAATTTTTATTAATATGAATACCGAAAAAGAACTTAAAAAAATAGTAAAAGATCGTTATGCTAAAATAGCGTTACAAGATAAAACTGTTAATGCGTCTTCATGTTGTGGAGCAACAACCCCCACCAACAAAGTCTATAATATAATGATGGAAGATTATACTGAAATGGACGGTTATAATGAAGATGCAGATTTAGGTTTGGGCTGTGGACTTCCTACTCAATTTGCGAATATTAGTACAGGAGATACCGTTATAGATTTAGGCTCTGGAGCAGGAAATGATTGCTTTGTAGCTAGGCATGAAACGGGTGAAACAGGAAAAGTTATAGGTGTTGACTTTACTCCTATTATGATTGAAAAGGCAAGAGAAAATGCTGAAAAATTGGGATTCAACAACGTAGAATTTAGAGAAGGGGATATTGATAATATGCCCATTAGTAATAACGTGGCTGATGTAATTGTTAGTAATTGTGTGCTTAATCTTGTTCCTAACAAAGAAAAGGTCATCAACGAAATATTTAGGGTTTTAAAACCTGGAGGACATTTTAGTATTTCAGATATTGTTTTAGTGGGTGATCTCCCTGAAACTTTAAAACAAGATGCCGAAATGTATGCAGGCTGTGTTGCTGGAGCTATTCAGAAAAACGAATACCTTAATTATATTAAAAATTCAGGTTTTAGTAATGTGGTAATTCAGAAAGAAAAAACCATTGTTATCCCAGATGATATTCTTCTAAAATATTTATCTAAAGATGAAATCGCTGCCTTTAAAAATGGTACAACTGGAATTTTTAGTGTTACTGTTTATGCCGAAAAACCTGGGGAATTGTCCAAAAAGAAAGTTGTAAAACTATCAGAAATTCAAAATGAATCTTGTTGCGATCCTGCTGAGGGTTGTTGTTAGGTTATTATTAAACCAAAAACAACATCGCATTGTCACGCTGAGCCTGTCGAAGCGCATTCAAAAACACCTTATTTAAAAGTGAAATTTTATTACACATATATTCTGGAATGTTCAGATAAATCATTTTACACAGGAATGACTAGCGACCTAAACAAAAGACTAGAGCAACATCAGGCAGGGAATACTTTTGATGGCTACACACACAGTCGAAGACCTGTAAACTTGGTTTGGCATGTACAATGTAATAATCCGAATGATGCTATTAGGTTAGAAAAACAAATTAAAGGTTGGAGTAGAAATAAGAAAGAAGCGCTTATAAATGATAATTATACTAAATTAGTTGAGTTTTTAAAGAATTATACTGAATATGGTCATCCAAATAATCGAAACAAAAAAGGGCTTCGACAAGCTCAGCCTGACAAAAAAAACATCTTAGTTCTCTGCACAGGAAACTCCTGTCGTAGCCAGATGGCTCACGGCTATCTAAAATTATTTTCAAAAGAAAAAGCTACTATTTATAGTGCTGGAATTGAAACTCACGGACTCAACAAAAAAGCAGTTTCAATTATGGAAGGTGATGGGATAGATATTTCTCACCATACTTCAAATAATGTTACTGAATACAGTGACATCGAATTTGATATTATTCTTACGGTTTGCGATCATGCATTTGAAAACTGTCCCTTTATTCCTTCAAAAAACGCAATACGGTTACATCACAATTTTATAGATCCTTCAAAAACAACAGGCACTAAAAATGAAATTGAAAATGCTTTTTTAACTACTAGAAATGAAATAAAAGAGTATTCTAAAAGGTTAATCGAAACGTACTTATAACGTTATTCTTCTTCATTTTTAATTCCGTACTTTTTTTCTAATTCAGCTTGAAATTCTTCCATAACAGGCTTTACAGTGCTTTCTGGAAGGTCTGCAATTCGAATATACATTAAGCCATCAATTGCATTATTAAATAATGGATCTACATTAAACGCTACTACTTTTGCATTTTGCTTGATGTATTTTTTAATAAGTACCGGAATTCTCAAACTTCCCGGTTCTATTTCGTCAATTATTTTATCAAACTTATTTAAATCAGCAGCAGTTTCATCAAAAATAAAATCTTTATCTGCATCTTTTAGTTTTACTTTATATTCCTTTTTAGGCTTAATATATTGTGCCACATAAGGATCGTAGTAATTAGATTTCATAAATTCGATCATTAACGATTTAGAAAATTCAGAAAATTTATCACTAATACTTACCCCACCAATTAAATAGCGGTGTTCCGGAAAACGCAGGGTTGTATGCACAATTCCTTTCCAAAGTAAAAACAAAGGCATAGGACGTTGTTGGTATTTTTTAATGATAAATGCACGTCCCATTTCTATAGATTTACTCATCATTGGGTACAATTCTTGTTCAAATCTAAATAACTCCTGAAGGTAGAATCCGTTAATCCCATACTTCGGAAAAATCTCTGAACCCATTCCCATTCTATAAGCTCCAGCAATTTGTTTCTCAGCTTTATCCCATAAAAACATATGGTGATAATAGGCATCAAATTTATCTAAATCTATAGCTTTATTTGTCCCCTCACCTATTTCCCTAAACGTTATTTCCCGAAGCCTGCCTATCTCTTGAATAATGTTTGGAATACTTGAAGCAGGAGCCAAATAAACTTCATAATTTTTACTTCGTAAAAGTCTTTTATCCTTTCTTTCTAAGGCTTCAATTTCTTTTTCAATAACTAAAACAGGAACTGGCTTTACAATTTTTTTAGGTGGTTTTGGAAACTTTAAATTTTTTGGAAGCTTCTCGAATAAATTTTTCTTCTGAAAAGGATTCGCTAGCATATAAGTTTTTCTCCTAATAAAATTAGTAAAATTTTCAAGAGATTCATGTTCGGATTGATCTTTTACCGAAATTGATTTTCCAATTCTAACCTTTATTAATCGGTCTTTTTGAGTAAGTACTTCAGAAGGTAATTTTGCAGTCCGGAATGTATCACTCATTTTTGCTAGTCGGTAAAATGTCTGACTGTTTTTAGCATGAAAATAAATAGGAACTATAGGCACATTTGCGTGTTTGGCCAACTTCATAGCCGCTTCTTCCCAAGGCTTATCTACGATTAATTTCCCGTCTTTATAAGTAGAAACTTCCCCTGCAGGGAAAATTCCCAAAGGCATTCCATTTTTTAAATGTTGTAATGAAGCCTTAAACCCTCCAATACTTGACTGCACACCTTTCTTGTCTTCAAAAGGATTTACAGGCATTATATAAGGTTTCATTGGCGCTATTCGTTGCAATAAAAAGTTGGCTATTATTTTAAAATCAGGACGATATTCTAATACTAATTTCAGTAATAAAATGCCATCTATTCCACCCAAAGGGTGATTAGAAATAGTTATAAATGGTCCTGTTTTTGGAATTCGTTTAAGGTCTTCTTCGGGAATTTCGAACTTTATTTCATACTCCTCTAATAAGGCATTCATAAAGTCTAAACCCTCTAGATGTTTGTGTTTATCATACACTTTATTAATGTCAGAGATTCTTATAACTCTCATTAAAGTCCAACCTAAAAAAGTGCCAAATAATCCAAACCTATCTACATTGATAGCTTTTGCCACTTCTTTTGATGTTACTATTCCCATAAACGGTTTTAATTATTCAAAACAAATATAGCCAAAAAGAGTATTATATTATTCTTTAACTACCAATTGGACAGTTTCTCGATTTTCCTGTTTCAATAACATCTCCTTGCCTTTAAGGACGTTTTTTATTTCTGTCGGACTCGAATGACGAATGGTGTAAAGAGTTACATTCTCATTCCAGGAAACACTAAAGGTTTCTCTTAATTTTGAAAGTAACTTTTCCAACGTATCATACTTATTATCTACACAAACTGAAAAACTGATAGCTGAATTCTGAATTAAATTCACCTTCATTTTAAACTGATGCAATAATTTAAAAACATCCCCAATATTATCTTCCATCATAAATGAAAAATCTAAAGAAGAAAGTGAAATTAACACCTGGTTTTTCTTCAGAATAAAGCAAGAAATCAACGGGTCTAAGGCAACTCCTTTTCCTACGCAAGTTCCTGCTTCTTCAGGGTGATAAAAAGACTTTACAAACAATGGTATTTCTTTTCGTTGTAGTGGCTGTAAGGTTTTTGGATGTATTACAGATGCTCCGTAAAATGCCAACTCTATTGCTTCTCGATACGAGATATGATTTAGTAATTGTGTTTTACTAAAATAACGAGGGTCTGCATTCAACACTCCAGGCACATCTTTCCAGGTGGTTACGCTTTGCGCATTTAAACAGTACCCAAAAATTGCAGCAGTATAATCACTCCCTTCTCTACCTAAAGTTGTCGTGAAATTATGGGAGCTTTCCGAAGCTATAAAACCCTGTGTGACGGTTATTTTATCTGTATTTACAAGGGTTTTAATCTGCGTTTGTGTTTCTTTCCAATCGACCAAGGCACCCCGATAATCGGTGTTGGTTTTTATACATTTTCTCACATCTAGAAAGGTGTTATTCATTCCTTTTTCTGAAAGATATTCAGAAATTATAGTCGTGGATATTAACTCTCCAAAACTCACTACTTGATCGTAAACAAAAGCATGATTGGAAGATTTATTACTTTCCAAAAACGAATTAAGCTCATTAAACAATTTAGAGATTTTAGTAAATACTTTATGTGAAGAATTGCTAAATAATCCTGAAATAATCTTATAATGATAATCGTAAACTATAGAAACAGCCGCTTTCATTTCCTCCTTATTTGAAAAATAATAAGCAACAACTGCTTCTAAATTATTGGTGGTTTTTCCCATAGCAGAAACAATCACCACCAATTTTGTTTCTCCTGTATATTGCAATACAGATAGTACGTTTTTTACTCCTTCCTCATCTTTTACAGAGGCTCCACCAAATTTAAATACTTTCATTTTCAATACCACGTCTTGAGCGTGGTAACTTTATTGTTCCGCCATAGCGGTATAATTTTTATAATCTACCTAAGTGGCTAATTTAATTATTTTTCAAATACTTCTGTATCCCAGCTTCGTCCATCTGAGCAATATACCAATCTTTCATCACTACTGCTCCGCTTCTTTCGTAAAACTTAATAGCGCCATGATTCCAGTTTAGTACTGCCCATTCTATTCTTTTAACTTTTTTTTCAGCCGCAAATTGTATGACTCTTGTGTACAATGCTTTTCCTATTCCGTTGTCTCTTAATTTTTCTTTTACGATTAAATCTTCTAGGTGCAAGGCTCTTCCTTTCCAAGTAGAAAACCGATAATAGATTAATGCCATGCCTACTATTTCACCTTCCGTTTCAGCAACAAAACAAGTAAATAATGGCGTTTTTCCGAAGCCTTCTTCAATCAAAGTATCAACCGTAACATTAACGGCATCGGGCTCCTTCTCAAAAACGGCCAACTCTTTTATTAACGCTAAAACCTGAGGCATATCGTTTGGAGTACTTGCTCTTACAAGATTGTTCATAGTTTTCGATTTGATTTCACAAATATCGGGTCAATTTCTTTAAAATTAACGATATTTGTAGCAAATCATTTCAACCTACGTAATGACACAACACAACAAAACACTTGGTGAGTTTATTATTAATAAACAAGCTGAGTTTAAGTACTCTTCTGGAGAACTTTCTAGGCTTATCAACTCTATTAGATTAGCAGGAAAAATTGTAAATCACGAAGTAAATAAAGCTGGACTTGTCGATATTTTAGGCTCTGCTGGTGCTGAAAACATTCAAGGTGAAACACAACAAAAATTAGACATATATGCTAATGAAGTTTTTATAAAAACCCTTATAAATCGTGAAATTGTTTGTGGAATTGCGAGTGAAGAAGAGGATGATTTTATTTCAATTAAAGGAGGAAATAAAAAAAATGACAACAAATATGTGGTGTTAATGGACCCTTTAGATGGTTCTTCTAACATTGATGTAAATGTATCTGTAGGCACTATTTTTTCTATCTACCGAAGAGTTACTCCCGCAGGAACTCCTGTTACTTTAGAAGATTTTTTACAACCCGGAAATCAGCAAGTAGCTGCTGGTTATATTGTGTACGGAACCTCAACGATGATTGTATATTCTACCGGCCATGGAGTTAACGGTTTTACCTTAAATCCAGCTATTGGAACGTATTACCTTTCGCATCCTAATATGAAATTTCCTGAAAAAGGACATATTTATTCGGTAAACGAAGGGAACTACGTGCATTTTCCTCAAGGAGTAAAAAGTTACATAAAATACTGCCAAACTGAAGAAGATGACAGACCTTATACATCAAGGTATATTGGGTCTTTGGTATCAGATTTTCATAGAAATATGATAAAAGGAGGAATTTATATTTATCCAAATACCTCTAAAAATCCAGACGGAAAATTAAGACTTTTGTACGAATGCAACCCCATGGCATTTTTAGCAGAACGCGCTGGAGGAAAAGCGAGTAACGGGTTTAAAAGAATTTTAGACATTAAACCTACAGAGCTACACCAACGAGTGCCTTTTTTCTGTGGAAATGAAGAAATGGTAGAAAAAGCGGAAGAGTTTATGGCTCAAGCAGAAAACTAATTGCGTTACCAGTTAAGTCGTTTCTTTATTAAAAGTTTGTATTCTTCAAACTTAATTTGTCCTGTGTAAATTTCAGTGGAATTTTTTATTAACTCGTTAGCATCTATAGAATTATATCCTAACCCGATAGCATATTTTTTAATAAGTATTAACTCTTTAACGCTTATTTCGTGATCGGTAAAAATCATATCAAACAAATCATGGATACGCTCCAAACGTTCTTTAGCAGAGTTAGAGGGCACGATTGGATATTTTGAAGGGTTTTTTAAAATGTCTGCAACTTCAGAATTACTTATCCCCAATTTTGTTGCCAACTCTTTTAATAGTTCTTCTTCCTCTATCGTTATTTTACCATCTACAGATGCAATGTTTGCAATAGATGCAAAATGAGCAATATTTCTAGATTGGTGACCTTTTTTAAATAATTCGTAAAATGACATATTCTTATGTTTATAGCGCAAAGATAAAACTTAATACCAAAAAGACATATAATGAATCCTATTTTAGGAAAAAATATTTTAATGAGTATGCGAACATTTAATTATAAATTATAACTTGCAGGGAATAAACTGTATATCAATAATTGTAGGTGTGTAGTTGTTGTGTTTCATATCTGAAACCAGCCGCACAAAAGCAAAGAGTGCTATCGCACACATTGCTTTCTTCCCATCGCTGAATGAGAATTTTTTCATAACTTGCAACAACAAACATAAACGAACAAAAGTGCTTCTAAAAGAAAAAATATCGATTGAACATTTTGAAGAAAAAAAATTCAAAATAAGACTTATAGAATCTGAAAAAGACACAGCAGCTGCGTTTACACACTATTTGTATAACCACAAAAATGGAGTTTCTCAATTCTACAAATCAGATGCGATAGAACACGTTAAAAATTTATTTAAATACAAATTTCCAGAAGAAGAAATATCAAAAATAGCAGCTGAAGAAGCATTGCAATATTTGATTTTCCAACAAGACAACATTCCTTTTCCCGCACTAAAAAATACTGAATTTAAGTTTATTGATTTATTTGCTGGTATTGGCGGATTTAGATTGGCTTTTCAAAACTTGAAAGGAAAATGTGTTTTTACAAGCGAATGGGATAAATATTCAAAGCAAACATATCAAGCAAATTTTGGAGAAGTTCCATTTGGAGATATTACAAAAAAAGTGACCAAAGATTATATTCCAGATGGATTTGATGTTTTGTGTGCTGGATTTCCTTGTCAAGCATTTTCAATTGCAGGAAAGCGTGGAGGATTTGAAGATACGAGAGGAACATTATTTTTTGACGTTGCTGAAATCATAAAAAAGAAAAAACCGAAAGCAATATTTTTAGAAAATGTAAAAGGTTTAAGAAGTCACGAGAAAGAAAAAACTTTAGCAACAATATTAAATGTATTACGAGAAGATTTAGGGTATTTTGTACCAGAACCACAAGTAATGAACGCAAAGGAATTTGGAGTTCCACAAAATAGAGAGCGAATTTTTATTGTTGGATTTAGAAAAGATTTGGGCGTTACCAAAAAGGGTCGGGCTATCCGTTCTAATCTTTTTTCTCGTTCCTCACAAAAAGGATTTCCACTTCTATCCCTAACGCAAAAAGCAGCATAAAATGAAGGAAACTAAAATGACAAGAGATGATTTTATGTCTTTTTTTAGAAATGATGAGCAATTAAACACTTTATCAAATGATGATAGAATAGAAGTTTTTTCTCAAATAATCTCTGGAAGTTCAGATTTTACTAAAGAATTATTTGAAGAAATTCTTGCAGATTATTCTAATTCAGATTTGGAAGTAATCGATAAAAATAATTGGACTAGAGAGGAAACAATTGTAGCATTTAATGTTTATTGTAAAATTCCATTTAAAAACAGCAGTAAAACTAACCCTACAGTGATTAAATATGCCAATATTATTGGTAGGTCTCCTTCTGCTCTAAATATGAAAATAGGAAATATTGGAAGACTTGACCCAGAATTAAAAAAACGAGGAATAGTTGGTTTATCTAATGGAAGCAAATTAGAAGAAGAAGTTTGGAATGAATTTAATGGTAACTGGGAAAAATTGGCTTTTGAAAGTGAGTTATTAATAGCTAAATTTCAAAACACAAGTATTGATAAAACTATTGATATTGACTGGGAATCTAAAACAGGAATTGATAAAGAAGCAATAGTTAAACAAAGGATAAATCAAAACTTTTTCAGAAGTACTATTTTATCTTCATATAATCTAAAATGTTGCATAACAGGTTTATCTATTCCTCAGCTTTTGGTTGCAAGCCACATTAAACCTTGGTCAACAGATAAAGTTAATAGACTAAACCCTAGAAATGGTCTTTGTTTAAACTCAATTCACGACAAAGCATTTGATAAAGGATTTATAACAATTACTCCTGACTTTAATATAAAATTATCGTCTGTACTTTTAGAACAAAAAGATGATAAGTCTATAAAAAACCTTTTCATATCCTATGAAAATAATAAGATTACACTACCTGATAGATTTTTACCTGATAGAACTTTTTTGGAATATCACTCCAAAAACATCTTCATAAACTAAATGTTTCTTCTGTGTGAAGGATAGAAGTGGAAAGCCCACAGCGAGGAACGAGTGAGGACTTGTAACGGATAGCCTGACCCGTAGGGACACACTCAAAGTAATTCACAAAATCACAAAGCTAGACACAAAAGTAAAGAGAATGGAGATGTTTTATGTTACCATATTTACAACCGAAACGAATTTGAGGATTACTTATTCAATAACACAAAATTAGATACGGCAAGTTCGAGCAGACACGATTTTGGAACAGTTTACAATGAAAACGGAGAATTATATTTTAAACTAAATCTCCAAATTAGGTTTATAAAATAGATACCTACGCATAAAGTCATACACATTGCCAAGTCGCTCAAAAGCTTATTGCACGAGCCAAAACTTGTCAAAAAGCATGTCTTTACCGACGCTACAAACATAACGAAAAATAAAACAACGAAAACACCACTGGTATAATCCATTGCATCTGTATCCCCTATCGAAAATTCAAGCTTATTTATTATAATAAAGTTACGAGCCTAACCAAACACTTTTAAATTGAAATCGAAAAAAGTATATTTGCTCAAAATTTTACTCAAGCCTTCGTGCAAACACATTTTCAATATTTTGCTACTCCCATAAACGAGTTTAAACTTCCAAGTAAGTTTACTTTTCCGTTTTACTACGAACCGCATCCTTTGTGTGAATTAGCCACAACCGAAGTGCAGAATTATTTACAATCCCAAACCGATTTTGAACATAACTTCGGAATAGACACTAAAAAAAAGGGATTGGTAATTGGAAAAATGTTTGGGGTCTTAGTGGTACAAAATCAGCAAAAAGAAATTGGATATATTACTGCTGTATCCGGGAAGTTGGCAGAAAAAAACATTCACAAAAAGTTTGTCCCTCCTGTGTATGATATGCTTAGTAAAAATTCGTATTTCTTACAAGAAGAACATATTTTAAACAGCATCCATCTAGACTTAAATCGTTTGGAGAATACCCCTGAATACCTAACATTACTAGCGCAGGAAAATTTAGAAAAGAAAAAAGCTGTATTTGACATTCACGAAAAAAAAGAAGCAAGAAAGGCTGCTAAAAAAGATCGAAATCTAAGAAGAAAAGAAGCGAAATCTAAATTATCAACAGAAGCTTATATTGCTTTTGAAGAAGCTTTGAGTAACGAAAGTTTAGAAGCAAAATATTTTTTCAATAATGTAACTCGATATTGGGAACATACCTTAAATGCTCTCAAAGAAAAACTCGCTGTTTTCACCAATCAAATAATATTATTAAAAGAGCGACGTAAAGAAAAATCAGCTGCATTACAACACTATTTATTTGAACAATATCAATTTTTAAATTCAAAAAAAGAAGTCAAAAACTTATCCCAACTATTTACTGAAACTTCTACACAAACTCCCCCTGCGGGTTCTGGAGAATGTGCCGCTCCAAAATTATTGCAATATGCTTTTTTACACCATTTAAAACCAATTGCGATGGCAGAATTTTGGTGGGGACAAGCACCAAATAAAGAAATACGAAAACATCAACAATTTTATCCAGCTTGTCAAGGAAAGTGCAAACCAATTTTAAAACATATGTTAGCAGAAATTGACATGGATACAAACCCAATGTTACAAAATCCTGCAATTGGTAAAGAGCTAGAAACAATTTTTGAAGATGAAAATTTGATGGTGATCTATAAGCCTTCAGAGTTTTTATCGGTTCCTGGAATTCATATTCAAGATTCCGTATTTACCAGAATTAAGCAGCAAGTAAAAAATATTTCTGGGCCCATTATTGTCCACCGATTAGACATGGCTACTTCTGGGCTATTGGTCTTGGCAAAGAACAAAAAAACGCACAAATATTTACAAAGTCAATTTATTAATAGAACAGTAAAAAAAAGATATACGGCTTTGTTAGACGGAATTGTAACCGATAATACAGGAACTATCAACTTGCCCCTTAGAGTTGATTTAGAGGATAGACCCAGGCAATTAGTTTGTTTTGAGCACGGAAAACCTGCGGAAACCAACTGGGAAGTTATAGAACGGAAAAATGGAAAAACAAAAATACATTTCTATCCAATCTCAGGGCGAACCCATCAATTACGAGTTCATGCTTCTCATGCTTTAGGGTTAAACATTCCAATTATTGGTGATGATTTATATGGAAAAAAATCGAGGCGCTTATATTTACATGCAGATACATTAGAATTTACACATCCCTCAAATAAACAAAAAATGGTGTTTCATAAAAAAGCAGAATTTTAATAAGCCTACCTCTTTTATTTAAATAAGAAATTTATCAAATCGAAGGTGCAAATTATACCAACAACATTAATAGAATTGACCAACAAGTGATAAATGAAAATATTTCAAAAAATACAATGTTATTAAAAACTAACGAAGCACAATTTTCCTAATTACTTTTTAAATTAACGGAATAATAATTGCACGTAATTTTCCAATCAAACAAAACCATCAAAAAATGAAAAAAGCGTTACTCTTCTTTGTTGTAATTTTTAGTATCAACCTCCACGCTCAAACCAATAAATACACGGGAACCTACAAAGCTGTACATAATTTTAATGAAAGCGGTGTAATAGAGTACACCTTAGTTCTTGGCTCAAATGGCACGTTTACTTTTCATAATTACAGAAAAATAAGCCTTAAAAACCCTGAAGAAAACAGCTACGGTAAAGGTACTTGGAAAATAGAAAAAGACAATACGCTTTATTTCTACACCAAGGTAAATTCGGGCCTTGATGATAAATACACCTTAGATTTCACAAACACAAAAGCACGTTATCACACAAAATCTCCTCGTGATAAAAGCGATAAAATGGTGAAAAACCATCTTCGTTTTTACGATTCTGAAATACCTTGGGTAAAAGGATGGAAACTTTTTAAAATTTAACCAAAATAAATAATTGAAATACTACCTTTGCCACAATGAGCAAAGCCCTTGTTTCTTCGCTTTTTGTACAGTCTTCTAATACTAGAAAACTGCGGGATGCTATTTCCCAATCTCAGCCTAAAACTATAATTTCAAACCTTGTTGGCTCTTCGTATTCCATTGTTATTGCTGAAGTTTTTAAACAAGTAGAAAAGCCTTTTCTCATTATTTTAAACGATAAAGAAGAAGCCGCCTACCATCTAAATGATTTGGAAAATTTAGTGGGAGAAAAAAATGTGCTTTTTTATCCGGGGAGTTATCGCCGTCCTTACCAGATAGAAGAAACCGATAACGCTAATGTTTTATTACGTTCTGAAGTTTTAAACCGTATTAACTCCCAAAAAAAACCAGCGATTATTGTCACCTATCCTGAAGCCCTTTTTGAAAAAGTAGTCACTCGAAAAGAACTGGAAAGACATACCCTAAAAATTAAAATAGGAGATAGCTTATCCATCGATTTTGTAAACGAAGTGCTTTTTGAATACAATTTTAAACGCACCGATTTTGTGACCGAACCTGGAGAATTCTCGGTTCGTGGGGGGATTTTAGATGTATTTTCATTTAGTAATGATGAGCCTTATCGTATAGAGTTTTTTGGTGACGATGTAGAAAGTATTCGTTCTTTTGATGTTGAAACACAACTCTCTACAGAGCCTATTAATAGAATTTCTATCATTCCGAATGTGGAAAATAAAATGATGGAAGAAAAGCGAACGACCTTCCTAAAATACATCGCTGCTAAAACAGTTGTTTTTTATAAAAATGAAGAGGTCTTAAGCAGTGGTCTTGACAAACTTTTTTTAACTGCAAAAGAAGTCTTTGCTAATTTAGATGCTGAGTTAAGAATTAGTGAACCTGAAGAACTATTCTGTACTTCAGAAATCTTTAAAAGTCAGTTACACGATTTTACAAAGGTTCAGCTTAGTAATTCTTCTAGTGTAGATGCTACTAATATCGATTTTAAAACAAAACCTCAACCCTCTTTTAACAAACAATTCAATTTATTAATTAAGAATTTAAACTCCAATACAAAAGATGGTTTTAAAAATTATATTTTTTGTAGTAGCGAGCAACAAGCCAAACGGTTTCATGATATTTTTGAAGATTCAGAACAACATGTAGCTCAGTTTGAAACAGTACTATTCCCATTATACCAAGGTTTTATAGATACAGACCAAAAAAACATTTGTTATACCGATCATCAGATTTTTGAACGCTATCATAAGTTTCAGTTAAAAAACGGGTACGCTAAAAAGCAGGCAATAACCTTAAAAGAACTCACCAATTTGGAGGTTGGAGATTATGTAACCCATATTGATCATGGGATTGGGAAATTTGGTGGACTTCAGAAAATAGATGTGGAAGGAAAGCTACAAGAAGCCATTAAATTAATTTACGGAGAGCGTGATATTTTATACCTCAGCATCCATTCGTTACATAAAATTTCTAAGTATAATGGCAAAGACGGAACCGCTCCAAAAGTATACAAACTAGGTAGCGGTGCTTGGAAAAAAATAAAACAAAAGACAAAAAAACGGGTTAAAGAAATTGCTTTTAACCTAATCGAATTATACGCAAAACGCCGTACCCAAAAAGGCTTTGCTTTCGATCCCGATTCGTATTTGCAATTAGAGTTAGAATCCTCTTTTATTTATGAAGACACCCCAGACCAAATTACCTCTACTGCAGATGTAAAGCGCGATATGGAAAACGAACGCCCTATGGATCGTTTAATTTGTGGAGATGTAGGATTTGGAAAAACCGAAGTAGCTATACGAGCCGCTTTTAAAGCCGTGGATAATGGTAAACAAGTAGCGATTTTAGTGCCTACCACAATTTTAGCATTTCAACATTTTAAAACATTTACAGAACGTTTAGCAGAAATGCCTGTAAACGTAGATTACCTCAACCGTTTTAGAACCGCCAAACAAAGAAGTGCTGTTTTAGAAGGGCTAAAAAATGGTAGGCTAGACATTGTTATCGGCACCCATCAATTAGTAAATAAAGCCGTAGAATTTAAAGATTTAGGATTGCTAATTATAGATGAGGAACAAAAATTTGGAGTCGCTGTAAAAGACAAACTCAAAACTATAAAACAAAATGTAGATACCCTTACTTTAACGGCAACCCCTATTCCTAGAACGCTTCAGTTTAGTTTAATGGCGGCAAGAGATCTTTCTTTAATAACAACACCTCCACCAAATCGGTATCCTGTAGACACACAAGTGATTCGCTTTTCCGAAGAGATTATTCGTGATGCCATTCGGTATGAAATATCTAGAAACGGACAGATATTCTTTGTTCATAATCGTATTGAAAATATCAAAGAGGTTGCAGGAATGATTCAGCGATTGGTTCCCGATGCTAAAATAGGAATTGGTCACGGACAATTAGAAGGCAAAAAACTAGAACAGCTGATGCTTTCTTTTATGAATAATGAGTTTGATGTATTGGTTTCAACCACTATTATCGAAAGTGGATTAGACGTTCCAAACGCCAACACCATGTTCATCAACAATGCCAATAATTTTGGCTTGTCAGATTTACACCAAATGCGAGGAAGAGTAGGCCGTAGCAATAAAAAAGCCTTCTGTTATTTTATTACACCACCCTATTCTGCAATGACAGATGATGCTCGAAAAAGAATTCAGGCATTAGAGCAATTTAGTGAATTGGGCAGCGGACTCAACATCGCCATGAAAGATCTAGAAATTAGAGGCGCGGGAGATTTATTGGGCGGAGAGCAAAGTGGATTTATTAATGAAATTGGATTTGAAACTTACCAAAAAATTCTAGCCGAAGCCATTGATGAACTTAAAGAGAAAGAGTTTAAAGAACTGTATTCGGGTACCGAACACGAATTAAAAGATTTTGTAAAAGAAACGGTGATCGATACCGATTTTGAATTACTTTTTCCAGACGATTATGTGAATAGCATTAGCGAACGGTTAAATTTATACAATAAACTTGGCGAGCTTAAAACCGAAGAGGAACTACAGAAATACGAAGCTAATTTAGTAGATCGCTTTGGAGAATTACCCATACAAGCAGTGGACTTACTGGATAGCGTCCGTATAAAATGGTTGGCAATAGCCATAGGATTAGAGCGTGTTATTATGAAACAAAATAGAATGGTGGGGTATTTTGTAGCAGACCAACAAAGCTCGTTTTATCAAAGCCCCAGTTTTGAAAAAGTGATACAGTTTGTACAGAACAATCCAACCCTTGCGCTAATGAAAGAAAAAAACACCCGCAACGGATTGCGATTAATTATTACTTTTGACAAAATAAACTCCATTAAAAAAGCCTTGCAATCTTTAAAACCCATTATGGTTTAATATTTGTAATTCAATTAAAAAATAGCTTACTATGAAATTTAAAAAAACACTTTTTATACTTCTTTTTTTACCTTCATTTTTATTTGCCCAACATACTATTAAAGCAACTTTTTCGCCAGCAAAAGATTTTAAATGGGCTATTTTATATAAAAACACCCCAACAGGTACTCGATATATTGCACAAGGAAAAATTGAAAATGGTAATTTAACTTTCTCGTTAGATTCTTTAGCGGAAAAAGGTGTTTATAAATTGGTATATGCAGCGCCACAGTCTGAATATAATTTCGATATTATTTACAATACAGAAGAAAATATTGAACTTACTTTTAATACAAATGATGGAGCCATTTTTCAGAAATCTTCAGAAAATATATTATTGAATAATTATTTAAATGAATTTATTGAAATTGGCAAAAAGATTGAAACAGCATATTCTCAATCAACTATTGACAAAAACTCTATTATAAAATTATACCATCAACAATCTGAAACACAAAAAAATTACGAGGAAACTTCTACTGGAAAATTAGTAAATCACTTTATTAAAGCAAACCATCCTTACATTCCAAAAGAGTATGAATCTCCAAAAAATTATATTGAAAATCTCTCAAGAAATTATTTTAAACATATTAATTTTTCAGATACTGTATTGCAAAGTTCCAATTTTTTAATAGAAAAATCTTTAGCTTATATTTTAGGAATTATCCCTGAAGGAGCTGATAAATTAGGTGCCTACAATAATAATATTGATACGGTTTCAGAATTAACAACAAAAACAAGTGCCAGTTTTCAGAAATCTTTTTTAGAAACGCTATGGCAAAAACTTGTCTATTATAAATTAGACACTACTGCCAATTATTTAGCAGAACGGCATTTAATCCCAATAGCAACTCAATTTAACGACACTGTGTTAGCTTTAAAATTAACCCAATTTAAAAACTTATCTATCGGGAATGTGGCTCCTAATTTTTCTTGGGAAACTTTTGAAAACGGAAACACTAAAACACACCAATTAACAGATCTTGCCGTTGCAGAAAATTACATTCTTGTTTTTTGGAGCAGTGGTTGTTCTCATTGTTTAAAAGAAATTCCGAAATTAAAAACCTTTGTAAATACTTTGAATAGCGCTACATATAAAGTGGTCGCTATTGGGCTAGAGGATAGTAGTAGAAACTGGGAAAATGAAATTAAAAAATACCCCGAATTTATAAATGTTATTAAGCTAAAAAAATGGGACAACAGTGTGGTAACAGAATATGGACTTACCAGCACTCCTACCTATTTTTTGCTCGACAAAGACAAAAAATTTCTTGCTAGACCTAACAGTTTAGAGGAGTTAACTGAATTTGTTGGAAATCAAAAATGATAAAAAGCATCTTCAAAATGTTCAATCTTTTCAATCGTTTTATTTTTAATGATGGCAATAATATCAAACCTAACCTCCACATCTAAGTCGTTTGAAATTACATATTCGTTTGCGGCCTTTACCAATAATTTAATTTTGGCGGGTTTTACAAAATCCTGTGGATCTCCAAAATAATCACTATTTCTAGTTTTAACTTCAACAATCACCAACGTATCTTTTTCTTTTTGAGCAATGATGTCTATTTCGGCTTTGTCATAATAAAAATTACGTGCCAATATCTGATAGCCATTTCTAGACAGATAATCTGCAGCTAGTTGTTCTCCTAATTTTCCAAGTTCGTTGTGGTGTGCCATAGAATTCCCCGTGAAAACGGGGATCTCATTAATTATTATTAAACTTCAATGTAACATTTGTATTGTCAATCTCCAAACTAACTTCTCTCCCAAAAACCAAAGCACGATTATCCTTAATATGCCCCGCCGGAAAATCAAAAGCAATCGGGAAGTCATAGCCTTCACAAACCTCTAATATAATTTCGTGAACTGTTTTACCAAAAGGAATCTCGTTATCATTCATTTCTGTCATTCCACCAACGATTAACCCTTTTAAATTATCGAACAATCCGTTCCGTTTTAAGTTTTGAAGCATTCGGTCAATGTGGTATAAATACTCGTCTAAGTCTTCTATAAAAAGAATCTTGTTATCGGTATTAATTGCTGAAGGACTTCCGCAAAGCGAATACAAAATAGATAAATTTCCGCCTACAATTTTCCCAGAAACTTTTCCTACTCTATTCTTTTTTTCTGAAGGAATTTCAATCGAATATTCTTCACCAAAAAGCACGGTTTTTATCGAAGTTCTTGAAACTTCCGTTTTTGTTTCAATACCAACAGGCATTTGAGCCTGTAATGTTTCTATACCAAAATTATGAATATGAGAATGCAACACCGTAATATCACTATACCCAATTATCCATTTTGGGTGTTTTTTAAATTCAGAAAAATTGAGTTGATCTATTATTCTTACCGTTCCGTAGCCTCCCTTTGCGCACCAAATTGCTTTTACTTCTGGATTGTCTAACATTTGTTGAAAATCGGATGTTCGCAAGGCTTCGTTTCCTGCAAATTGGTTTTCTTCGGCTTCAATTGTTTTTCCTAAAACAACTTTCAGTCCCCATTCATTTAACAAACTAATAGCTTGTTTCAAGTCTGTTTTTAAAACTTTTCTAGCGGTAGAAACAATAGTAATTGTATCTCCAGGTTTTAAAATAGTAGGACTAATCATAGTATCTTTTTATTCGTTTCAATGTAATAAAAAAATAATAAAAGAGGAACTACATAACTATTCAAGTTTTTAGGCAGGAAACTTGTTGGTCGTTTTCAAATTAGATTCTGAATCAAGTTCAGAATGGCAAAGCGTTTCTATTCTCCATTTCCTATTTATTTCAAGGAATAAAATCCCTATTTTTGCATGATTCAAAATAGATTATGCAAAATTCATACACACGACCTGCCTTATCGGCAGATAGGTATACCATTACGGCAGCTTTGCCTTACACCAACGGCCCTGTTCATATTGGTCATTTAGCAGGCGTATATATTCCTGCAGATATTTATGCTCGCTTTCAAAGAATACAGGGTAAGGATGTTGCCTTTGTCTGCGGTAGTGATGAGCACGGTGTTCCAATTACCATAAAGGCAAAAAAGGAAGGCATTACACCGCAACAAGTGGTAGATAAATACCATGCTATTATTAAAAAATCGTTTCAAGATTTTGGAATTTCGTTTGATAATTACTCACGTACTTCAGCAAAAATACATCACGATACCGCTTCCGAGTTTTTTAAGAAATTATATGAAGACGGAAAGTTCATAGAACAAACTACAGAACAATTCTACGATAAAGATGCCAATCAATTTCTAGCAGATCGGTTTATTGTAGGTACTTGCCCTAAATGTGGATTTGAAGAAAGTTATGGCGATCAATGTGAAAGTTGTGGAACTTCACATAATGCAACCGATTTAATTAACCCAAAATCATCTATTACTGGAAACACTCCTTCCTTAAAAGAAACCAAACACTGGTTTTTACCCTTAGATCAATATGAACCTTGGTTAAAAGAATGGATTATCGATGGCCATAAAAAAGACTGGAAAGTTAATGTATATGGACAATGCAAATCGTGGATTGACGATGGATTAAGACCAAGAGCAGTAACAAGAGATTTAGACTGGGGTATTCCTGTTCCTGTTGAAGGAGCCGATGGAAAAGTACTATATGTCTGGTTTGATGCTCCTATTGGTTATATTTCTGCCACCAAAGAATGGGCAGAAAAAGAAGGAAAAGATTGGGAACCGTATTGGAAAGATAAGGATACCAAATTGCTTCATTTTATAGGAAAGGACAATATCGTATTTCACTGTATTATTTTTCCGAGTATGCTAAAAGCTGAAGGGAGTTACATCCTTCCTAATAATGTGCCTGCCAACGAATTTTTAAACTTAGAAGGCAATAAAATTTCCACTAGTAAAAACTGGGCGGTTTGGTTGCATGAATATTTAGAAGATTTTCCAAATCAGCAAGATGTGTTGCGTTATGTGTTAACTGCAAATGCGCCAGAAACAAAAGATAATGATTTTACTTGGGCAGATTTTCAAGCTAGAAATAATAATGAATTGGTGGCTGTTTTCGGAAACTTTATCAACCGGGTAGTGGTATTGACCAACAAATATTATGAGGGAATCGTTCCAACACCTTCTGATTTTTCAGAAATAGATTTAGAAACGTTAAAAGAATTACAAGCCTCACCCAGTTTAATTGAAGAATCTATCGAGCGATATCGATTCCGTGAAGCACAAGCTAGGTTAATGAATGTTGCTCGTTTAGGAAACAAATATTTGGCAGACGAAGAGCCTTGGAAAACAATTAAAACAGATGAGGAAAGAACAAAAACAGTACTATTTGTATCGCTTCAAATTGCAGCTGCATTGGCTGTTTTATGCGAACCATTTTTGCCTTTTACTTCAGATAAGTTAAAGGGCATTCTTTGTCATTCTGAACTTGATTCAGAATCCAATTGGAACGATATTTTAACAAAACAAACCCTCTTACCTTCTGCTCACCAAATAGGAAAAGCAGAGTTACTCTTCAGTAAAATTGAAGACGAACAAGTGCAAAAACAATTGGATAAGCTTGCTGCCACTAAAAAAGCAAATGAAGTTATGAATGCTACTCCAGAGCCTCAAAAAGACACCATTCAGTTTGACGATTTCACCAAACTCGATATGCGAGTAGGAACAATTTTAGAAGCTGAGAAAATGCCAAAAACTAAAAAGTTATTGGTTTTAAAAGTAGATACTGGAATTGATGTGCGTACCATAGTTTCAGGGATTGCCGAAAGCTTCACTCCAGAAGAAGTGATTGGTAAAAAAGTAACCGTTTTAGTTAATCTTGCTCCTAGAGCATTGCGAGGTGTAGAAAGTCAAGGGATGATTTTAATGACTGAAAATGCTGAGGGAAAATTGGTGTTTTTAAATGCTGATGAGGATGACGTTTCTAATGGAATGACCATTAATTGATTTTAATGAAAAGAATATTTTTCTTCTTTTTTACTGCTTTTATTTTTTCAACTATTAATGCTCAAGAAGAAATCATTAATAGATATACTAGTAATGAGATTATACATTCTTTTAATGTAGTTGACAAAGAAACAGGAAATTTCGCCCTGTTTATAGAAGAATATGAATATGTCCACGGAATTCTTTTCAACAAAGACAAAAGAGAAATTGGAAGAGTTCAATCATCCGACTTACCAAATAAATACAAAGAAATTATTGGCTATCTTGTTGATGGTAAGACCATAATTCTTATCATGAATACCAAAAACGGAAGAAGTTATGGCGTTCTAAAATTTGATTTTGAAAAATCACAAAGTACCGTTGAGGAGTTAGAATTTAAATTAAAAAAGAAAAGTTATTTGGAGGCATTAAGCATAGGCAATTCTTTTTATTTGTTTTCTAATCCTAACCAATCAAATCAAATTAACATCTACGAATTTAAAAGTGACCTTTCTTCAACTCTTCATGAAATACAATTTAAAAAAGAGGCTTTTATAGATAGTAGAGACAAACCAATAAATTTTTATAACATTTTCTTTGATATTAAGAAAATTGAAAACAAAATCCCTGTATCTATTGAAACCTCTTCAGAGTATATAAAACTTTACAATGATGGTAAAAAAGTTACTATAACTTCAGATAGATATAAGAGTCAAACATTCTTAATTAATATTGATTTAGAAAATTATAACTACTCAACCGATAGAGTTATTAAGCCCTCGATAGCCGATTCGTATATGGGGCTTAAAACAAACAGTTTTTTACTTGAAAACAATTTGTTTCAAATCGTAGCTAATTCTAAACAGCTTAATATTCAAATTACAGATCTGGACACAAAGTCTATAGTAAAAAAATATTCTGTTAATAAAGATGACCCAATTCCTTTTAAAAATTCTTTTATTGTACAAGAAGGCGGAGGTTTTGATAAATATCGTGAATTAGAAAAGACAAGCCAGTTTATCCGGAAAATTTCTAAGGCACATGCTGGTATTTCGGTACTAAAGCAAGATGATATTTTTCAAATTACTTATGGAAGTGCTTTAGAAAAAATGACTACTAATGATTATGCTGTAATTGGTGTAATGGTTGGAGGGCTTAGTGGTGGAATTATATTGGCTTCGATAAATACAATTACAACTTCTTATTATGGTTATTCTGGTTCAAAATCGGTAAGAGTAACGGGGTTGTTCGATGAAAATTTTAGTCATATTGAAGGAGAAGTCCCACTTAATATTTTTGATAGAATAAAAATATACGCGGAAAACATAAAAGGCATTCAAGCTGAAACTATTATCAATCTAGATGATATTTATCTATTTGGGTATTACAATAAAAGAAAAAATGTTTACAGGCTTGTAAAGTTTAGTAAAAATTAATCGAATTTTAATGACCTTGATTAAATACATCATCTCAAACACCCAGCTCCCTGAGAATGGTATAAAAAACACCATTTCCTTACTCAATGAAGACTGTACTATTCCCTTTATTGCTCGATATAGAAAAGAGCGTACTGGTAATTTTGACGAAGTTGATTTAGAAAATATTGTAAAATTTAAAACGGTTTTTGAAGCCCTTGAAAAGCGTAAAAAAGCAATATTAAAAGCCTTGAAAGAGCAAGGTGTTCTTTCTAAAGAATTAGGACAAAAAGTACTTCAAGCTGACACTTTAATTGTGCTTGAAGATTTGTATTTACCTTATAAAAAAAAGCGGAAAACCAAAGCGGAAACGGCACGTAAGAATGGATTAGAACCCTTGGCGAAAATTATTATGAGCCAAAATGTAAACGATATAGAATCTATTGCCTACAAGTATGTAAAGGGAGAAGTTAATTCTGTAGAAAATGCATTGGAAGGAGCTCGACATATTATTGCCGAATGGATCAATGAGCGATTGGACGTTCGTAACCAGATCCGTTTTCAGCTGGAACGTTTTGCTACTATAAATACAAAAGTAGTAACATCGAAGAAAGAAGTCGAAAAGGCTCAAAAATATAGGGATTATTTTGAATGGAATGAATCTTTAAGCCGGATTCCATCCCATCGTCTACTGGCAATTTTAAGAGCAGAAAATGAAGGTTTTATTCGAATTAAAATTGAAATAGATTCTGAAAAAGCCATTTACAAAATGGAAGATCGGATTATTCGTTCTCAAAACTCCAGTGCAAATCAGATTCAAATTGCTATCGAAGATGCCTATAAGCGATTGCTTTTTCCAAGCCTTTCTAAAGAAGCATTAAGTATCGCTAAAGAAAAAGCAGACGATAAAGCCATCGATGTTTTTGCGAAAAATTTAAAACAACTTTTATTAGGTGCTCCCTTAGGTGAAAAATCGATTTTAGCAATAGACCCCGGTTATAAATCGGGTTGTAAAATAGTTTGTTTGGATGCTCAAGGAAGGTTGAAATACAATGAAACTATCTACCCTCATGCGCCTAAAAATGACCAAATAGGAGCTATTAAAAAGATAAGCTCTTTGGTAAGTGCTCATAAAATTGATGCCATCGCAATTGGAAACGGAACCGCATCTCGAGAAACGGAGCAATTAATTCGAAAAATTCATTTTAAAAAAGACATTCAGGTATTTGTAGTAAGTGAAGCTGGAGCCTCTATTTATTCGGCTTCAAAAATTGCTAGAGACGAATTTCCTAATTATGATGTTACCGTTAGAGGCTCCGTCTCTATTGGACGAAGATTAGCTGATCCTTTAGCTGAATTGGTGAAAATTGATGCCAAATCTATAGGAGTTGGACAATACCAACACGATGTAGATCAAGCAAAATTAAAATCTTCATTAGATACAGTGGTTTCAAATTGTGTAAACACAATAGGAGTAAATATCAATACTGCTAGTATTTCTTTATTGAGCTATGTGTCTGGAATTGGACCTAAATTAGCAGAGAACATCGTTGAATATAGAAATGAGAACGGTCCTTTTGTATCTAGAAATGAAATAAAAAAAGTCCCGCGATTGGGCGCTAAAGCTTTTGAGCAAGGCGCAGGTTTTTTAAGAATAAAGAATGCTAAAAATCCCTTAGATGATTCATCCGTTCATCCCGAAAGTTATGCCATCGTTTCAAAAATGGCTAAAAATGAAACGGTTTCTATTTCAGAATTAATAGGAAATGAAACGCTACTCCAGAAAATAGAATTGAGCTCCTATTGCACAGAATCTATAGGGTTACCAACTCTTAAGGATATAATACAAGAATTAGAAAAGCCAGGATTAGATCCACGAGAAACTGCTAAAGTCTTTACTTTTAATCAAAACATAAAAACAATAACCGATTTAAGAGAAGAACAATTACTTCCAGGAATTGTAAATAACATTACCAATTTTGGGTGTTTTGTGGATATTGGAATAAAAGAAAGCGGATTGATTCATGTATCCAATCTTGCAGATGCATATGTCTCTGATGTAAATGCACATGTAAGTTTGCATCAGCAAATCATTGTAAAGGTTCTAGAAGTAGATGTTTCTAGAAAACGCATCCAATTAAAACTGCACAAAAAAAGTAAAGGTTAATACGATAAATTATACATCCTTCACACTAATAATCTTAGTAGGGCAAGCTTCTTTTGCCTTTTCACAGGCATCAAAAATGGAATAATCTGGAGATTTTATAGTGAAAAAACCCTTCTTATCAGTAGATTTTAACAATACTGCTTTACCGTCTTTCTTAGACATCTGAAACTGTGCTGGAGCCAATTCTACACAATAATTACAGCCAATGCATTTTTTTCTTTGAAGCGTTACAACGATCATAAATTAAGAATTCTCCTCTTGTGGAGTTTGAACAATCTTATACAATTTATCTGAAGGTCGAATCCTAAATTTTAAAGGAATTGTAACCGAATCACCTTTTGTAGCTTTCTCTAATTTCTCATCATTCACTAGCATTTCTGTGAGTTCAAATTCTTCAACCCCTGTAGTAGGGCCTGTAATTAAAAGTGTATCTCCAATAGTAAGGTCAAATGCTTCAATTTTAAATTCGCCTATATTACTTTTAGGAAAATAATGTGCTCCTTTACCTATATAAACTTTCTTTTGGGTAGCTTTTGTTCCATCTACATCACTCCATTGTCCTAACTTCTGACCCAAATAATAACCACTCCAAAACCCACGATTATATACTTTTTTCAATTCAGTCATCCAATCGGAAACTTTTTCTTTGGTAAACGTTTTATCGTAATAAGAGTCGATAGCTTCTCGATAGGTTTTTATAACCGTAGCCACATATTCTGGAGCGCGGCCTCGTCCTTCAATTTTAAGAACTTTGATTCCAGTATCGATTACTTGATCTAAAAAATCTAGCGTACATAAGTCTTCTGGAGACATAATGTACTCATTATCCAATTCCATTTCAATACCCGTGTCTTGATCGATTACGGTATATTTCTTTCTACAATTTTGCTTACACGCACCTCTATTTGCTGAAGAATTATACGCATGCAAACTCATATAGCATTTTCCGGAAACCGCCATACACAAAGCTCCGTGACCAAATATCTCCACTTCTACTAAATCTCCTCCAGGACCTTTAATTTGTTCTTTTTCAATTTGCTCACAAATCTTTTTAACCTGTCTCAAACTCAACTCCCTGCTCATCACCATCGTATCGGCAAACATTGCATAAAACTTAACCGTTTCAATATTGGTAATATTAATTTGAGTAGAAATATGGATTTCCATTCCAATTTGTCGAGCATACGATATCACCGCTTGATCCATTACGATAACTGCTGTAATAGTTGCCTCTTTAGCAGCATTTAATAATGTTTTAATAATGGTTAAGTCGTGATCGTATATAATGGTATTTAAAGTAAGGTATGTTCGTACATTTTTTTCATCACAGCGTTTTACAATTTCAGGTAAATCTTCAATAGTAAAATTAATACTCGCTCTTGCTCGCATATTCAATTGATCCACACCAAAATACACAGAATCAGCTCCGTTAGTAATTGCTGCTTGTAACGATTCGAAGCTTCCTGCAGGAGCCATTAATTCAATTTTTTCTGATTTTTTCATTATTATTCCTTAACTAAAAGTGGGTTGCAAATATAAGAATATGTAAAGCTAAATTGGGTGAAATATGATAAATATCATATATTCGCGGAGAGGGATTATTTATTTTTGTCCTATTAAAAGACAATTTAGTCTTATTTTATTAATTAAAAACCAATCATATGCTATCTAAAAAACAAGCTCGGGCCTTTTTTCTAGGAGGAACAGTGGTTACATTCCTAGTTTTTATAGGATTAACCGTCTATTCTCTTAGTGAAGCGCAAGATCAAACAAATTATGAAAACCTTACCGAACAGGTTGTTCGAGGGAAAGACCTCTGGGACAAGAACAACTGTATGGGTTGCCACACACTATTAGGAGAAGGAGGTTATTATGCTCCTGAGTTAACTAAAGTAATAGACCGAAGAGGTAAGGGTTACATTAAGGCTGTTTTAATGTCTCCAATTCCTTGGGAACCCAATGGAAGAAAAATGGTTGCTTACGGATTTAGCCCTGAAGAAGCTGAAGAATTAATTGCCTTTTTCGATTGGATTGATGACATAGACCTTAACGGGTTTGAAAATATTGTATCCCCATTAGCAAAAGATAAAAACTAACTAAACACATAATTATGAAATATAAATCACAAAAAGTAGCCTATTGGTTTTTTGCCCTATCAATGTTGTTGTTTGTACTACAATTGGTATATGGCTTTATCATGGGCTTTGCTCACGCAGGATTTGATGGATTACACGAATTCATCCCATTTAATACAGCAAAAGCTGTTCACCTTAACCTATTAGTAGTTTGGCTATTATCTGGTTTTATGGGTGCTGCTTATTATATTATTCCCGAAGAAGCTCAACACGAATTAGTAAGTGTTAAACTAGCATATATTCAGTTAATCACACTTGCTTTAGTAGGAGTTGCTGCAAT
>JAUVAS010000009.1 GCA_030591585.1 Flavobacterium sp.
AGGCATTTTCTGCAAAGTCTACCCTCCATGAACTCATTCCCCATTTCATATTGTAAACATTGTCATATCCTGCTAATCTCAAAAGGCTTGAATAATATGCAGCTGATTGACCAGAATAACATACCAATACAATTTTATCAAAATCTGTTGAAGTAATATCATTCTTAAAATAAGTAAGTAATTCTGCTGCTTTTACGTTGAAAGCATTTTTAATATGTCCATAGTCAAACCAGCTTTCTGATCTAATGTCAATGATGTGATATTTATCGTTTTTAAGATTTTTTTTCACCTCATCTGGAGCTATAATAGCAGGAGCATCATTATTTATAAAATCTCCGTTGGATTCAAAATACTCCACTAGAATTTCAAACTCTGAATTGTTGGTTTCCAGACTGGTTTGACCTATAATTTTATAACTATTTAATAGTGTAGTTATAACAAAAAATAGTAATAAATAAGATGTTAGTTTTTTCATTCCTAAGTGTTTAAAGTTTATGTGTATTTTAATTATTATACAAAATTAGACACGAAACATCTCAGGTTTTATGACCTATATCATAAACCATTAATACATAATTATTCTGCTTAGATACTTTTGTTACACAGGTAAGTAGCTATAAACAAATGAAGTATCTCTATAAATTACAAAAAATGAAAAATACTATCAGAGCGGCAACAATATTTTTAATGTAGAAGAGAATAGTAGCCAATAAATTACGCTAGTGTCAATAAACGGCCAAATATGTAAAGAAAAAAGGAAGGATTTAATTTTAAATCCTTCCTAATAAAACACAACTTATTACTTGAACTTACAATATAATTAATCTAATAATTATACAATAGTATTAATGAAACTAACAACCGCCTTCGACAGGCATTTTCTTTTTCTTTTTTACTGGAACAATTTTTTTAGGTATTTTTTTAACAGGCTTTGGTTTTACATCTGCATTTTTTTGCGATGCAGCAATAAAAGCATTTACATCAGCAACATTTTTACCAATTTCACTGTTTTTTGTTATTAACTTAGTTTGCAAATAAGTATTCTCAATAAGCAATATTTTACTTGTATACCCTAATTGATATAAGATCATAAATGAGGAATTGGCTTCTGTTGGATTATTCCCATATAGAATAGCAACCTTATTACTCTCTTTTAATTCTTTAAATACTTTAGTATTGGTTTCATTCAATAAATCGGGCGTATGAATGTTGATGGCATTTTCTAAATGACCTTTTTCAAAATCAATTTTATTTCTAATATCAATTAATATATAATCCGGATTATTAATTTCTTCTAGACCAATAAAGTAATCTTTATTTAATACCATATCTAATGTATCTTGCGTGTTCACACTATAAAGGTGTTTAGGTCTCTCGTAAGCTAATAGCGCTATAATTACTACCAAGATGAAAAGCACCGCCGCTATAGATATTCTTTTGGTTTTTTCTAATTCTTTCATGTGTCTATATTATTTTATATTAACAACCGCCTTCTACAGGTAATTTCTTTTTCTTTTTAACAGGGATTACTTTTTTTGGAACAGTCTTCTTTTTAATAGGATCAGTTTTAACCTGATCTGGATACACAACACCAAAATACATACTAGTCGCTTTTCTGAAGGAATACAATTCAAATTCTGAAAAGGGTTGATTTTCTGTTGGTTTCATAGGATTTATCACTGTAGAAAACCATGTATTAATACCACCTTCTAATACACGCAAGTTTTTATATTCTAATCGGTTACATAATAACCAAGCTTGATTTGCGTAAAAGTCATCATTTGAAAAAAGAATTACATCAAACTCGTCTTGATTTAAATAGGCTTCAGAATCTTCCGTGAGTAATTTTTCTAATGGAATATTAATTGAATTTGGAAGGCTATATTTTGCATAGCTTTCTTCATCTCTAACATCAATTAATAAAAAAGAAGGATCTTGATTAATTATTTTGTGAGCAAGCTCATCTGAAGAAATGTACCGTTCGGAACTGATTGCATTCCCTAGTAATTTTTCAGGCCTAATTCCTTCATGTTTTTCATATTTAGGTAATAACACCAATCCTCCTGCAAGTGCTATAAAAACAAGAGTTAGAATTTTATATCTAAATGATAATACTTTTGCTAATTTTCTATTAATCATTGTACAGTTCTTTTAATTATAAAATACTTTTTTCACTCTTTTTCTTACTAAATCTGCTACGTAGAATGATACTATAGCTAAAATTGTGAAACCAAAAACAAACCAATAAGGATTAACTCCAAATGTATCCATTAAGGTAACATGTCCATCAAAAGCCCCATTATATAAAGGTTCGAATAAGGTATATAATTCAGAAAAGGAAAATATCCCTATATAGATTCCACCTACAAAAAACCAGGCATCTATTTTTCCAATGGCAACTCCGCAAAGACTAGTTCCTGGGCAAAACCCTCCAGATACAAATCCAAGCCCCATTATAATTCCGCCTATAATTGCGCCCCATAAATAGGTTGGGTGTATATAAAGAAGGTTAAAATCTAAATACCCTAAATAATCCATATATAAAATACCGATTATTGCTACTAAAGCTGCGGTAAAAAAAACTTTTAAGACTACAAAGTCATATCCGTAAAATACGCCGGCTAACTTTCTTGAAGAAGAAAACCCAGAGGCTTCTAAAATATATCCGAATGCAATTCCAATTAGTATTGCAATAATGAAATTCCATTCATGAGATAGTAAATCGTTAGGAATTAATGGTCCCATAGTTTTTGTTTTTTATAAAATTAAATCCAATTTTTTCTAAAGAAATAAGCAAATATAAACCCTGATCCAAATATGGACAACATCGTTATAAACCCTCCTGTTGATAATACAGCCATTCCACTTAATGCAGCGCCACTAGTACAGCCACGAGCAATTTGTGAACCTAAACCAAATAAAACACCTCCAATTAAAGCAAAAATTAATCTTCGTTTTGCAGTTATTTTTGGCGAATGCTGTGTTCTCCAACCTATTCTTCCAGCCAAGCTTCCAGAAATAAATGCTCCAATTAAAATACCAATAGTTTCAAAAACGAGCCAGTTGTTTAATATAGATTCATCTTCTTTGATAAACTTACTATAATAGGCATTTCCTTCTGCATGTGTTGGAGCGACAGTGTCGACAGCAGCAACTATACCGCTTTTAAGTGCGCCAGTAGCACCAAGTCCTCGCCCCGTCATATAAAATGAAAAGATTATCACTATTCCGAGTAAGAATCCTCCAAAATATGGATTCCAATATATGTGTTTGTTTTTTCGATTATCCATTTTTAAAATTTACACTATTAATAAAGGTAACGTGTGAGTTGTCCTGCTTCAACCATTACGAATCTAAATACCAACCCTCCAATTATCACAAGAATTGCGGGCACTATTACAGGAACTTTATTATTATAAAGATCAATGAGTTCCAATATTCCCGGAACAATTAATCCTAGTATTACTACAAAGCCAAAAAACATAACGGTAAATTCACCACCAACTAATAATTGCATCGCTTCTACTTGCACCTCTGGCCCCGCATAATATCCCATAATCATGTGAACAATTAGCGCTAGCTCGATTGTAATTAATGCTAAATCTATTTTACCAAACATATGTTTTTCTTTTGCTGTTCTCGATAATAAAATGATCGCAGCAGCAGCAGTAGACAGCCCAGAAGTTAAAAATAGTGGCCCTAATATGGCATTGTTCCAAAGAGGTCTTGCGTTAAATGCAGATAGTAAAATACCGGTATAAACTCCTAAAACTAGCGTTAATGGTATTAATGCATAGGCCAAATATTTTCTGTTATCTATTACAAATTTTTCAACTCCATTTAAAAATTTAAATCGTTTAAAGACTTGTAATTTAGCCTCTAATTTTGGATAGACTTCTCTATAGTAGCTAAACGTCCAAAGAAAAGATATTGGAGTTACAATTAATAGCACCCAAGCACCCCAAGACATTGGAGACTCTATACGTATTGTCATATACAATTGCCAAGTATACAGTTTATGAGTTAAATCGTAAACCAATGCTAACAACCCTACAGATAATGCTATAGGTGGTATAATTGAAGCCACCTTAACAGCTACCGGATATTCCTTGTCTTTTCCTAATAAATAAAACAACGCTGCAAAAAATAGTAAGCCAGCAGCTAAACCTCCTAAAAACAAATAAAGTGCTATTGGCCAATGCCAAACCTGTAATGAAGGATCTATATTTGGTAAATTTCTTCCGCTTATGAATAATTCCTCTTCCATTTTTATTAGTTTTTAAGTTAAATAATAAACATTAGGTTTAGTTCCTGCTTCAGGAGCTAACGTTTTATGTTTTCTGGTTTTCAATAATTGAGACACTTCACTATGTGGATCATCTAAATCACCGAAATACATACACTTGGTAGGACAAACCGATACACAAGCAGGAAGTTGTCCCTTTTCAAGTCTGTGATGACAGAAAGTACATTTATCTACAAAACCATCTGGATGTTGGAAACGTGCATCGTAAGGGCAAGATTCAATACAAGCACCACAACCAATACATTCGTTAGCGGTTACTAATACGATTCCTCCTTCAACTATATGACTTGCACCTGTTGGACAACATCTCACACAAGGAGCATTATCACAGTGGTTACATCTTTCAGATTTTAGTTCTAAATCTAAAGAAGGATAGGTGCCACTTACAGATTCAGTTACCCAATCTCTACAATATCCAATAGGGACATCATTTTCGGTTTGACAGGCAACTACACAGTCGCTACAACCAACACATTTTAATGTGTCTATTACCATTGCATATCTCATACGTCTAAGATTTTATGTGGATCTTCAGTTAAAATGGCTACAAAATTTCCTCTCATACCTGTACCTCCCATTATTGGATCGGTAGCTACTTTTGATATTAATTGAGTATCATTTATACCTTTACCAAATGCTTTTTCTAATTTTTTGTTATCGTGTCCAAATCCGTGAACCATATAAACAGAATCCCAACGAACTCTTTCGGTCACTCTTACTTTAATTGAAAAAGTTGAAATAATATCGTCTTGATTTTTTAACCAAACTTCCTGGTTGCTTTTCAGTCCAATAATTCTAGCAACTTTCGGATTCACCCATAGTTTGTTTTCATCCATTAAATCATTCAAATTTGGATTGTTTACAGTTCTACTAAAGGTGTGCATTGGAGCTCTACCATAATTTAATCTATAAAAACCTGGTTCAGGTTCAGGGTGTACTGTATACGCTGGCAGCGGATCAAACCCAAGATCTTTCAACTCTTGAGAATACAATTCAATTTTTCCACTTGCTGTTGGGAATTCGTATGTTTCCTCTTCATTTATATATAAAGGACCAGATGTTCTTGGATAATTTTTTACTCCAATTTTTTCAAGTTCTTCTAATGAAGTTCCCATTTTTTCAAGTTGCCATTCAATTACTTCTTTAAAGTCATCATACTTATAATAGTCATGAAGCCCTAAACGTTCTCCAATCTGTTTGGCCATCCACCAAGCAGGTTTAGATTCGTATTTAGGTTTTGCGGCAGGAGTTCTTACAGCAATAGAAGGCGCTCTATTGGTTGCTGAACGGATACCGTCATATCTTTCAAGATACGTGCATTCTGGAAGTACAACATCTGCATAACCAGTAACATCCATAGGCATAGTATCAACAACGACCATAAAATCTAATTCGTCCATTGCTTTTTCAAGCAATTTTTTGTTCGGAATTGATTTAGTAATATTTGTTCCAGCTACCATCCACGCTTTTACAGGATATTTATTGTCTTCACTAGGAATAGAAGCTTTAATCACTTCCGTAGTAATTCCCATTTGTGCTAATGGATATTTTTCACCTATTTCATGCCATCCCCACTTTGGATGTGGATATTTTGGATGTGGATATTTTGGAACTTTAATCTTTTCTTTAAAATAAAAACCTCCTCTTCGTCCCCAAGAACCTAATAAGGCATTTAAAATAGCCATCGCTCTTGCGCGTTGTGTATCATCTCCATACCATACTACGTGACGTCCAGGATGAATAATAACTGAAGGTGAAGCAGCACCCATTACTCTGGCGGTTTTTCTAATTTCTTCAGGTTTGATGGTTGTAATTCCATAAGCCCACTCTGGTGTGAACTTGCGGACATAGTCTTTTAATTCATCAAAGCCATTTGCATATTTCTCTATGTATTCTTTATCATATAGTCCTTCTTCAATAATCACGTTCATCCAAGCTAACATCAATGCAATATCGGTAGCTGGTTTGATGGCTAACCAATGTTTAGATTTACTGGCAGCAGTAGAAAGTCTAGGATCCACAGTGATAATAGTTGCCCCATTATCTATGGCTTCAGACATTTCCTGAACCTGAGTATTGTGCATGTTTTCGCCAATGTGTGAGCCAATTAGCACCAAACATTTGGTATCTCTAATATCTGTAGGTTCTGGAGAACCTACCCAAGATCCAAAAGTTAAAACAAAACCTGTTTCTCTAGGACCTCTACATTGTGCATACGCAGGTTCGGCAATAGTATCTGAACCGTATGCTTTAAACAAATGTTCAAAATGTTTTCCTGGCGCACCATGTTTTAGTAAAGCAAATGATTCTGCACCATATTTTTCTTTGATTCCTGTAAACTTAGAAGCAATTAAATCAAGAGCTTCGTCCCAGCTTGCTTTTCTAAAAGTTTGCTCACCATTTACTATGGTTCTAATTAAAGGAGTTTTAAGGCGATTTTCATCGTGGTACATTCCTATACCACCAGTTCCTCTAGGGCATAAACGACCATTACAATGAGAGTCGTCATCGTTACCAATAATTTTTTTAATTAGACCTTCTTCGTCTGTATAGGTCCAAGCAGCACATTTCCAAAAACAAATTTCGCAATAGGTAGCAGTTCGAGTAAGTTTTTTCTCAACATTTTGTTTCACTAACTCATCCATATAGGTGTTAGAGCCAAACATATTTAATGCTGAAGAAGCCGCCGTAACTCCACCTATTCCTAGTGCAGAAATTTTTATAAACTTTCTTCTTGATGTAGTCATAAGTATCCTTATTTATCAGGGTGTAAAATTAATATTTAATATTTCTATTTAGTATGACAAAAGTCAGTTAAAATACTGATTGTCAAATTTTTATATGTAACAAAAGTTACATAAGAAAAACACATGTTATACTAAAATGTATATCAGCAGATTAGAATTTTTGGATAACTTTTAAATTGTAAATTTGTATTTTTAACCAATATATGAAAAATAAAAGACGTAAAATATTTTATTTTGTAATAATTTTTTTATTGCTGATTGGTTATTTAATAGTAAAAAATACTGATACTGACTATATTGACACTATTTGGAATACTGATACGGAATATATTTCAATCGAAAATGGCGGAATTGAATCATGCCTACATTGTCACACAAACACAAAAGGCTATTCAAAATATCACAATCCCGAAACAATAGGTTGTGCTAGTTGCCATTTAGGGAATACAGAAACTATTAACAAAAAGGATTCTCACCAAGGAATGATTTTAATACCAGGAAATTTATCTGATGCTAAAGAAACCTGCGGAAAATGTCACCCTAATGAATTGCGTAAAATTGAAAACTCCTTGATGACGACTAATAGTGGCTTAATAGCCGTTGACAAGTATATTTTTGGAGAAGCAGATTCTCCCAATTACCATTATCATATTAAAAACCTTAAGGATTCACCTTCAGATAAACATTTGCGGGATCTTTGTGCAAACTGCCATTTAGGAGCAGAAAAAAAAGAATTTGGTGAGATTACAATGTTAAGCAGAGGAGGAGGTTGTAATGCGTGTCATTTAAATTATTCTGAAGAATCTAAAATAGATTTGGCTAACTATTTGGCTTCAAATAAAACGAACTTACCAACCTTTCACCCTTCCACAGATGTATTTATGACAAATACGCATTGCTTTGGTTGTCACAGTCGTTCTAGTAGAATTTCGACTAATTTTGAAGGGTGGCAAGAAACACTTTTAGATGAAACAGAAGTTGTGGGGATGGAAGGATTTAAAGTTTTAGAAGATAAACGTGTGTATACTTATAAAGGAGAAGATATTCACCATACCAGAGGGATGTTGTGTATTGATTGCCATTCTTCTCACGAAGTTATGGGAGATGGAATTAGTTACTCACACGAAGAACAAGCTGTGAAATTACAATGTTCAGATTGTCACTTTAAAGAAAAACCCAATACAATTGATTATGATGCTTTAGACGATGAAAGCTTGTTAGTTTTTTTACACAGGGAATATTCTCATACTGACAAACAAATAATAGTTGTTGAAAAAGATGGTCACCCACTAGTTAACACCTATGTTGATTCTTTAGGGAATGCGTTTCTTATTGGTAAAAAAGATGGAACTCTTTTCGATCTAAAACCTCAATCTGAAATTTGTTCTAGAGATAATGCTCATAAAAATGTTGCTTGTTCTACGTGTCATTCTTCTTGGACCTCTAGATGTATTGGATGCCATAATGAGTTTGATGAAGATGAAGAGATGGCTTTTGATTTATTAGACAGAAAGTATGTAAAAGGACAATGGAAAGAATATGTTGCAGAATTCTCCTCGTCATTACCCGCTATGGGAGTACGTGAAAATGGAGAAGAAATTTGCATTGAACCTGCTGTCCCTGGAATGATTATGACTATTGATAAAGGAAGTTTTACAGGAAAGAACGATGATATCTCCTTTCATAGACTATACGCTCCTAATTCGCCTCATACAACCACTAAAGAAGTGCGGGATTGTAAATCTTGTCATACAAACTCTGCTAGTTTAGGCTACGGAAATGGAGAGCTAATTTATAAAATAAACAACGGTGTTGGAAAATGGATTTTCACTCCTGAATATGAGTTAAACCCTAATGATGGGTTACCAGAAGATGCTTGGATTCCATTTATGAAAGAAGTAGATAAAGATGTCATCAATTCTACCCGAACAGATTTTAGACCTTTTACCGTAGAAGAGCAACAGCAGCTTTTACTAGTTGGTGCTTGTTTGCAATGCCATAAAGAGGATTCTAATATAATGAAGGAGAGTTTGGTAAACGGCCTTACTCCTTTGTTGAAAAAGTTAGATGATACTTGTATTCTTCCAGTTTGGGAATAAAACAAAAAAGAGATGAAATACTAGACTTCATCTCTTTATATATTTATCAAATTAAAGTTTGATTAAAAATCATATCCTTTAAGCATTAAGTTCCAATACATAATTGGTAATCCGTATCTTTTAAGAATCCACATTGGGTAACTTGCTTTTCCAGTATTAAAGAATTTGCTTAACAGAGGGTCAGACATTCTAACGCCATCGTAGCCAAATTCTGCTAATAACATTTTATTATGAGCAACTACAAGCGGACAAGAGGAATAACCATTGTATTCTTTACAATCTGCTACCTTTCCATCTAGTAAGCTTATTATATTTTTTACAACAACAGGAGCTTGCTTTCTAATAGCAGCACCTGTACGTGCAGTCGGTAAATCGGTAACGTCACCAACACCAAAAACATTAGGGTACTTTGTAGATTGCATAGAGTGCTTGTCTACAGCCATCCAGCCTTTATTAGGACCCTCTTGATTGGCTAACTTTGTTGTTTGAAACCAAGTAGGAGCCGATTGTGGTGGTGCTAAATGAAGTATATCATATTTAATAATATAATGTGTCCCTTCTTTTATCATTGCAAAAGGTGAGTTTACTTCTTGTACCTCACGTCTTGCACCATCTTCCCATACGTATCCTAAACAACCAGCAGCATTACGTTCATCGTTTACTACATAATTATCACTGCCATTTGGTAATTCTAATCGTTCGTAATGAGCTTCTTTTTTCTTTCCATTAATTTCAACTAGCTTGTAGCCATAACGTTGTTTTATATGGTATTTTAGAAGGTAATTTTCAAGTTCATCTCTAAAAGGTTGAACACCAAAAATCATGGTTCCTGGCGTTGCAAAAATTATATTAGTGTGTTCTTCTAAGTTATTTTTAGCAACATAATCCCCCATTAAATACATGATTTTTTGAGGAGCCCCAGGACATTTAATAGGTGTAATAGGCTGTGTAAACAATGCATTACCCCCTTTAAATTTTTGTATTAATTCCCAAGTATATTTAGGGTCAACATAGTTAGAACAAACGCCATTTTTACCAAAAGCTTCTTTAAGTCCTTTTATGCCATCAAGATTAATTTGAATACCTGTAGCATTCACTAAATAATCATACGTAACTTTATCTCCGTTTTCAAGTATTACTTCATTATTATCTGGTTGAATATCGGCAACTCTTTCCTTTATCCAGGAAACTCCCGAAGGAATTAAATTTTTCTCTTGCCTAATGGTTGCTTCATACTTCATTAAACCGGCTCCTACTAAAGTATTTGCGGGTTGATAAGAATGTGTGTCGGTTGGATCAATAATTGCAATATCTAGCCCTTTCTTAGCTTTTTTAAGCTGAGCTGCAACCATAATACCACCAGTACCTCCACCTATAACTACTATTTGATGATGTTTACTCATGACTTTTAAATTAAAAAATTAAACTTTACGAAGTTACGATATTCTCAACCCTTATATGTAACTTTAGTTACAAATAAAGCTCTTTTATAGGTGCTTAAAAATTGGAAAATAGTGTAATAAAATTGCCTAAAAAAAGACTGTTAGAAATCAATTTATTTAAAACCGAACGTTTTTATTTAGGCAATTTAGACACAAACATAAATAAGACTAGTCTTTCTTTCCAGTATTAATTCCTAATACGGTATATAAGGGACAAAAATTAATAAAACTAGTTAAAAGGAAAACTCCTGCAAGAACTAATAATACAGTTCCTAAAGTTTCAGAAATAGTTTCGGTATAATATAATACACCTACAACAATTGCAATAATAATTCGGATAATACGGTCAACACCGCCCATGTTTTTTTTCATAATATTAGATTTAAAATTTAGTATTCAAACAATAAAACAATTCCGTAGACTATTCCGAAACAAATGATACAAGACAGAATTAGTTTACTTATTTTATTTAAATTCATTGTGTCAAAAATAAAGGATGTATTTTGTAAATCTTGTGACACCTGTCACAAGGCTAATATAATGAAAAACAATATAATAAAAGATTTAATTGCTAAAACAGATATCTATTTAGTAGATCAGATACTTAAAGACAGGTATCTTTTTTCTGAAACAATTTTAGATGCAGGCTGCGGTAGAGGAAGAAACCTACACTGGTTTTATACCCACGAGTTTACTATTTATGGAATAGATAGGAATGTGGTTAATATAAAGGATTTAAAAAATAAATATTCAAATCAAGCTAATAATTTTACGGTATCTAAAGTTGAGGATTTATCTTTTGAGGATGAATTTTTTAACCATATTATTTGTAATGCCGTACTTCATTTTGCTGAAAATGAATCACATTTTTTGATTATGTTTTCTGAATTGATGAGGGTGTTGAAGCCAAAAGGCTCTTTGTTTATTAGAGTTGCATCTGACATTGGAATTGCAGACAAATTAATTCCTGTTTCTGAAGGAGTTTATAAAATGCCCGATGGAACAACACGTTATTTATTTACAAAAACACTTCTTAATAAATTAAAAGAATTGCATAATTTTACATTGTTAGAACCTTTAAAAACAGTTAACGTTAATGACTTACGTTGTATGACAACTTTAGTTCTTCAAAAAAAATAATTCAATGGAAAAATATTTAACCGCTTTCACAGACGCTTTCACTGGAACTCTTTCTTGGACTTGGGATTCTATCATATTTAAAGTTCCATGGTACAATAACTATTTTTGGGGCTTAATAGCAATTTCTATAGTAGTTTGGCTTTTGGAAATTATTTTTCCTTGGCGAAAAAGTCAATCTATTATCCGAAAAGATTTCTGGCTTGACGGTTTTTACATGTTTTTTAATTTCTTCATTTTCACGATTTTTATTAGTGGTGCATATGAAGTTCTTGGAGTTCTTTTTAATGAAGTAGGAATCACTTTTAAAAGTTTTGCAATAATCGATATGATGAATTGGCCTGTTTGGTTACAACTCCTTCTCTTTTTTATTATTTTAGATTTTGTACAATGGATTACCCATGTTTTACTTCATAAATTTGAGTTTTTGTGGCGGTTTCATAAAGTACATCATTCAGTAAAAGAAATGGGGTTTGCAGCACACCTTCGGTACCATTGGATGGAAAATATTTTCTACAAACCTCTTAAAACATTTGGCGTAATGATTTTAGGTGGGTTTGAACCCGAACAAGCCTATATCGTTCATTTTATAGCTATTTCTATCGGGCATTTAAATCACGCGAATATTAAAAATACTTGGGGGTGGCCTTTCAACTATATTTTAAATAATTCTGTAATGCATTTATACCATCATGTAAAAGCATTGCCAGAAGATAGGAGACAGGGAATTAACTTTGGTATAAGCTTTAGTATTTGGGATTATATTTTTAAAACAAGCTATGTTCCAGAGGATAGTGGAACTATCGAGTTAGGTTTTTCGGGAGAAGAAAATTTTCCAAAAGGGTTTGTGGGACAGTTTTTTTCGGGGTTTTTGAAAGAAAAAAAAGAATCTTAATTATAATAATACGCTATTATTTGTAATTCATCTTGCCCAGATCCTACCCACATTTTTGCAGCACCTTCTGCATTTATATCTGCAACCTCTATACGGCCTACAAACAACGCAACATAATACCCTGGTCCTAACTTCACATAATCTGAAGCGGTATTTTTAAAGTTAAAATAAGCACCATGTTCTTGATTGGCATTTTTATAAAATTGTCCGTTAAGTGCTATTAATCCAGCTTCTTCTAAACAGCTTGTCCCAGAGGGGTTCATTTCTATACACCAAGGCCCCCCATTAATATAGACATCATCTACATCTTTTTGAACAGCATCTCCCCAAACCTCATCTCCGTTACCATCATAAGTGACCTTTCTAAAATAAATTCCTGTTTGAATAATTCTTGAACGCTCGTCATCTAGTCTTTTTTTAGACAAAGAGATAGCGTCATATATTGACCAAGAAACAGAATAATTTACTTCCACTATCGCATTACTTGTTAATTCAAAAACAAAATCATTATAATTGGGGTCTAATTCATTTAAAATACCAGCCCTTCTATACCCAAGACCTGTTCCTGTTTGAATAATAACATTATTAGGGGTTTCATTGTCATCTAAATAGTTTTCTGCATCTACTAAAATATTAATATTATGTTCAGAAGATGCGCCTAAGATTAAATCTCCCTCAGCATCAACCAATACCCTTGTGGTTGAACCCATTCCAAAATTATTTATATTATTTATCGAGTCCAATCCCTCAACTCTAACATTTTTATTAATGCCTGCGACATGAACTTCTTGTTGAGGGTCTGTAGTATTAATTCCCACCTGTGCAGAAGCTTTGGATAGATTGAATACTAACAAAAATGTTATAAATATATATCTCATAGTCATTAATTATAAATTCTAATTTTTAAATAGTCTTGAAGGCCTCCAAAACCAACGCTTGTATAACTAGCTTCGTGATCATTCACTACACCGTAAAAATAGATTTTATGAGTACCTTCTGGTAAAGAGAAATATCCTTGCCCGTTCATATATGGGAAGCCGGATATCCCACCCGCTTGCGTCTCATGATACTGGCCTTTTTCGCCATAGGTTTTGTTCCATTCGTCACCATCCCAACCATCACCATTAATGTCAATTCGAAAATAAGTAACCATATTTATTGCTTCACCAGGAGTAATATCCACATAAGGAGGAGCATGTGCTTTCATATTTTCCCCTTTACAATATAATGTTATTCCATATTTCACTTCTACAAGTGATTGATTAGGAACCGCAAATGTTACCGATACTAATTCTCCTTCAACCGTTGATTGAATTGTATCATTGTTGATTACAACTCCTGTATTATTGATTTCATCTTGTGTATTCCAATTGTTGGGGTTGTCAATAATAAAGTTATTATTTACTATTAAAAAATTTAAAGACTCTACATTTCCACTTCCTGAACCATCACCTATTGCTAAATCTCCACGTCCGTCAACAAATACTTTAGCAGGTTTTAATCCATCATTATCAGGATTATAAAAAGAATTTAATTTCACTATTCTTATTGTAGAATTAGCACCTGCAACGTGTAGCTCTTTCTGAGGATTAGTTGTTCCAATACCCACCTGAGCACTACACAAGGAACTTAACAAAATAAACATAAACAAGTATTTTTTTCTCATAAATTTAGTTGTCTTAATTAATGTAGCCTAGCAAAAACAAAATCATCTCCAGTAGCAAATTTTACGTAAGTATTTTCAGATATATTACCACTAGCAGTATTCGGTTTTATATCTGAAGATACAGCACCATTAAATCGAATAGTGAACGTGGCAGGATATGTATTGGTATCGCTTCTTAATGTAATATAAGTAGTACATGAGTTATAGAAAGTGCCTGAAATACTATTTAGAGACCCGCTTGAATAACATTTCGAAGCAGGACCATACTTCCTAAGGTCTTCAAATGGATTTCCTGCAGGATTAGCAATATCATCTGCTGTAATATAGGTTTCTATTCTTCTAGCTAAACGATCACTTAATATTATTGGGTTTGGGTTTGAATCTTCAAGGTATACTTCATAACTCATATTATATTTTAATTCTAAAACCGATTCTCTTCTTACAGTGATTGTGTAGGTTGTAATTATAGTAGTCGCAATACCATCGACATCATTACTAAGTAGAGACACAGAACTATTAGGAAGTTCTGAATCATTAAATGCATCTAAATCTTCACTGTTTAACAGGGGATTAAAGAATAAGGTGAAATCTCCATATTCGTCTACATATAAAGGGAAAAGATCATTGCTGAAATCTCCATCACCATTAATATCCCCTCCATTATTTGGATTATTAGTTGAATTTAAGCTTTCTATTCTTAAAGTACCTGTAGGTGAGGCAATATGAAGAGCTTGTTGAGGATTGGTTGTCCCAATTCCCACTTGAGCATAGTTGTTTTGAAACAACAACAATAACAGTATGAGACTAAATTTTTCCATAATTACTTTTTAAAAACAGGTTTTAAAACTGTTTAATAATTGATTTGGGGAATTATGGGGATAACTATTTGTAAAAGGTGTTTTTGCCTTATTATCAGTAATTTGAAGTACGAAATTAGGTAGGAACAATCTTATACAGTATAAAATAATCAACTTTTAGCCAAACTGTTATAAATATTCGTTGAACTACTTAAAAAAAGAGTTATTATAAGAAAATATGTAGGAATAGCATGTACGTATAAGCTCGTAGACACTTAATATGCAAATAGATGTGAACATACATTTATGTAGGAATAATTATCGAGATATTATAAAACACACGTTTAATTTTCTGTTTAAACGTGATTTTAGATTTTTAGGTAAAAAAATTGTTATTCAATCAACTCAATTTCTCTTTGGCGGAGATTAATTACCCCTTCATTCTCTAGTTTTTTCAATAATCTTGAAATCACTTCTCTAGAAGAACCAAGATCATAAGCAATATGTTGGTGGGTAGTTTTTAAAACAAGGCTTCCTTTTAAACGAGCTTCTTTTTTGAGATATTCTAACAATCGCTTGTCTTTGTTAGAGAAGGTTAAAATTTCAACTACGTTTAGTAGCTCTTCATATTTTTGGTCAAAAAGTTCGTAGATAAACTCATTCCATTTAGGGTGTTTTTTAGCTATTAATAACGCCTTATCAGCTGGAATTACAACAATTTCCGCATCTTCTTCAATGATTGCTTTTATCTTACTGGTATCGTTTCTAAGAAGAGTTATCATGGACATTGCGCAGCTCTCCCCGGGTTTAATATAATAGAGTAACACTTCGTTGCCGTTTTCCGCTTCCTCTTTAAACACTTTTGCCAAACCTGAAATTAATAAAGGAATTACCTTTATATAACTACCTTGTTTTAAGATGATTGTTCCTGCTTTAAAAGAATGGATACTACTTATGGTCAATAACTCTGATTTTAATTCGGGGTTTTTTACTAGATCTGGGAAGTAGGTTTCTAAAGCTTTAGCAATCATTAAATTATTTTTTTATGAATTTAATAAATAACTCCTCGTTTTTTCTTTCTGAAACTGAATTATAAGAAGCCTCCATTATTTCAAGGTTAAAGTAAGGGGTAAAATAAGAAATGTATTCGGTTTTATTCCCACCAAAAGGAGGCCTGTTATCATACAACAGAACACAAAACAGCAATCCCACCAATTTACCTTTTGGTTTTAGTAAGTCATTCATTTTTATGGCATATTGAGGGCGAAGGCTCGGACTTAAAGCACAAAAAAATGTTTGCTCAATGATGAGGTCAAAAGTTTCTTCAAGGTCGAAAAAGTTAGCGTGAATTAAATGATTTTTCGGAAAACTAGGAATTCTTTTTTGTAGATTAAGTAATGCTGTTTCAGATAAATCTATAACAAATATATTCGTAAAACCTTTTTGATGAAGATATTCTGCTTCGTAGGAGTTTCCTCCTCCTGGGATTAATATTTTTAAATCTTTACAGGTAAGTTGATCAAAGTATTTTTTTAAAGGAGGCGATATTTCTCCTAAATCCCATCCAGTATTTTTAGATTGATACCGGTTATCCCAAAAATTTTCGTCTAAAAGCATTCATGAATAAATCTGGTTAAAGATATTCATTAATTTTTGAAACAATATCCTTTTTTGTAACTACTCCAGATTGACGCCATAATATCTGGCTGTTTTTATAAAGTACTAAGGTTGGAATACCTTGAATATTTAAAGCAGTTGCTAAACGTTTGTTTTTATCAACATCTACTTTGATTATTTTTATCGTATCGCCTAAGCTATCTTTTACTTCCTTTAAAATAGGTGACATTGTTTTACAAGGGCCACACCAATCTGCAAAAAAATCGACAAGAACAAGAGTATCACTAGCGGTAATATCAAAAAAACTACTCATAATAAAATTGTTTTATTATTTTTGAAATTGAATACTCCAAATACCTCTAACTTGATTTTCGGAATACCCTACAGCCTTATCGGTTGGGTATAAGTTGTTAAGACTTAAAAGGGTTGCTTGGTCAATTTCTTTATTGGGTGTGCCATGACATTTTAGGCACATATCGTTGGTTACAATTGGGTAGTAAAAATAAATACTGTCGTTAATGGTTTCAATAATAGGAGCAATTTCTTTCCCATTAGAAATCATATTTTTAAAAATATCAATGTTTTTTAGTTCTGTTTCGTTGGCTTTGTTATTTGGATTTCTTGTTTTGTCTGACACTCTTGTAATTCTCGCATTATGTACCGTTGCCATACTATCTGTTAATTGCATGGCTTTAACATTGCAAAATTCTAAAGCAGCAATAGCTCCTTTTTCTTTCATAGTGCCCATTAGGTGTTTTCCTAATTGAGCCTTTGTTTTAAAAGCAATATCTAATCCCATTTGCTGATAGGAAGGGTTAATTTTTGAAATAGCTTCTATTTGTTCCTCCTCTTGTTTGGAAGAATTATCTACTTTCTCTTCGTTTTTACAAGATGAAAAAAAAGCAATCATAACGAAAACTAAAATGGAATAAGAAAACTTCATGACTAATTAATTCTTTTAAATTTGGTGTAAATATAAGGCCTTGTATCTCCTGAAGGCATAGTATAACTATAGTTGAAATCTTCAACAAGTTTAAAATCTTCTCCTAATTTGTCCAATAACATGTTTTTATTATATCGATGAACATCTAGTCCGCTACATTTAAGAGCCCCGTCTGTATTGAAAGTTGAAATCAATACAAATCCATGGAGTTTTACTAACTTTTTTAATAATGAAAAATAAGCATTTTGATCTTTTTTTTCAGTAAAAAAATGAAGTACAGCTCGATCGTGCCATAAATCTATTGGGTCAATTCTTGAAAGTATCGTAGGGTTTGTTAAATCGTCTTCAACCCATTGAACCTCATTTTTGTTTGAACCTAACCTGTTTTGTAATTTTTCTAAAGCGGCACCACTAATATCGCTAGCAATAACGTTTTTATAATCTAAATTTAATAATTCGTCTATCAATGTTGAAGTGCCTGTACCTACATTTAGAATTCTTGCATCTTTTGGTAACTTACAATCGTTAATAAGCTGGAGAGAAGGTTCGGGGGACGCCTCATACCAACCTAATTTGGTGATATCGTTAGTTCCATAAGCCGAATCCCAATGTTTTTTTAAATCAGTGTTCATTTATTTAGAATTAATTAGACATTTTTCCTGTGGCACAACTAACAAATGATTTAGCTTTAGAAACCATTGAATTGTCTTCTCCTTTAGCAGGGTAACCAATAGCTGTTAATTTATTTTTTACTGAAGCTATACCTTCTTCTGAAGATGCTTCAAATGATACGGTAGAAGTTTCAACATCTACTACTACATTGCTAATAGCATATAATGCTGAAATTTTTGTGGTAATTGTATTTGCACAACCGCCACATTTTAAGTTTTGAATTACTACGTTTGATTTCATGTGTCTATATTATTTTTATTGTCTACTCCAAGCGGAATAACCTCCTTTAAGGTCATAAATTTCTTTAAATCCTAAAGCGTATAATAGGGCTACAGATTTTTGGCTACGATTTCCCGAACGACAATAAATGTATAAAGGTATACTCTTGTCTAATTTATTAAAAGCTTCATTGAACGTTTTTTGATTCATAAAATCAATATTGATTGCATCATCAATAAAACCTTCTTGGTATTCTTTTGGAGTACGAACATCTACTAATTGAAGATCTTTCCCAACGACAACTTCTTTATAGCTAGCAACGTCTAAGATTACACTTATTATATCTTGTTTTGTCTCTTTTTTAACTTCTTGACCACAACTTGTAAGTGTGGTAATGGCTATTAAGAAAAGGAAAACTATTTTTTTCATGAATGTTTATGTTTTGTTAATTTAAGACCAATGTATTGATATTCTGCTAAAAAAAGAAAGGAAGCAGTTATTTATTAACAAACTACTTCCTTTACTAACTAACCAACCAATAAAAACATTTAATTCTTTCTCTTTTTCAATAGATATTATATTTATTAAATAGCTTTATTTATTTTAGAGGGGAACACTAATTTACCATCCCAACTAAAAATTCCTCCTAATAAATTATAGGTGTTTTTAATGCCCATAGACTCTAAAACTTGACAAGCTGTTACACTTCGGACACCACTTCTACAATAGATGTAATAATTTTTTTCTTTATCTAATTCCCCAACGTTTTGCATAAAACTTTGTGGGTTCATTAAGTCAATTAACTTAGAATGTTCAATAATACCCTCATCCCATTCATAAGAACTTCTGCAATCAATAATCACTGCATTTTTATCTTTTACAATGAGTTCTTTCCATTCAGATGTATTAATATTTTTCATGTAACATTCTCTAATTGTAGGGCAAATATATTGCTAGGTTTTCTTGCAGACAGTAACAAGTGTTACAATGTTTCTTTTTTTGAAAAAAAAATATAGTATAAAATAAAAAGCAGCGATTGCTGCTTTTTAAAATTGATATTATTTGTGGGGATAGTTTACAACATGGTTGTAGGACAAACAAAATCTGATAATGGCGCGGCGGTTTCTTGAATATCTGTAAAACCTCCACGAACATCGGTTACTTTTTCGACACCATTTGCCATAAAAATTGAGGCTGCAATTAAAGAACGATATCCTGTTGCACAGTGTAAAAAATATTCTTTACTAGGATCTATTTCAGGAAAATTAGAATGGATAAAATCTAATGGAAAATTTTCGACCCCTATTACATGTTCAGATAAATATTCAGATTCTTTACGAACATCAACGGGTTTTTCAATTTTTCCTTCAGCTAACATATTTATAAATTTAGCTGCAGAAACAGAGCCTATTTTATCTACTTCAAATCCGTGAGTCATCCAATCTTTAATTCCCCCATTTAAATAACCAAGGGTATTGTCATATCCAACTCTTGAAAAACGAGTTACAATTTCATTTACACGTAATTCGTCATCAGAAATAAATATAATTTTTTGATTGATATCTGCAACTAATGCACCCACCCAAGGAGCAAAATCATTATCAATTCCAATATACCAAGCGCCTGGCACTGTTCCGTCTTCTGTAAAAGATTCTTTAGAACGGGTGTCTATTACTAAAACATCTTTTTGCTCACTCATTTCTTTAAATGTAGCAGGATCTAATGGAGTACTTCCTTTATGAAGAATAATGTCTATACTAGTATTGATAGACTTGTTCATTCTAACATTGTTAGGGAAATATTGTGGTGGTGGTTTTAATCCTGTAGTCACTTCATCAATAAATTCCTCTTTGGTCATATCTGCTCTTAATGCATAATTCGTTTTCTTTTGATTTCCTAAAGTATCAAAAGTTTCAGAGCTCATATTTTTTCCACAAGCAGAACCTGCGCCGTGATTTGGATATATAATAATATCATCTGGTAATTTCATTATTTTATTACGAAGTGAATCGAATAAATAACCTGCTAAATCTGCTTCGGTTAAAGAGCCTTGTTTTACTGCTAAATCTGGACGACCAACATCACCAATAAATAAGGCATCTCCTGTAAGAATACAAGGTGTGTTTCCGTCCTCATCTGTAATTAAATAAGAAGAAGACTCCATAGTATGTCCTGGAGTATGAATTAAAGTAAGTTTGCCACCTCCTAATGGAAAATCTTCTCCATCAGCTCCTGTATAAATTTCATACTCAGCAGTAGCATTTGGTCCAAATACGATTTTTGCTCCTGTTTTTTGAGCCAAGTCGTATTGCCCTGAAACAAAATCTGCATGAAAGTGAGTTAAAAAGATGTATTTAATTTTAGCGCCATCAGCTTCAGCCATTCTTAAGTAGGGCTCTGTTTCTCTAAGGGGGTCAACAATTGCAACTTCTCCATTAGACTCAATGTAATAAGCCATTTCAGCAAGGCATCCTGTAAATATTTGTTCTACTTTCATCTGTATTCTGTTTCTAAATTGTTAATATTAAGGGACTAAATTAGTTTAATGCTTTATTTAATAAAGTAACAATTGTTACTTTATCTTTTGAACAGCCTCTTTTTCTTTTCTTTTTGTTTCAAATATTTTTTGTAATTATCTTTTTGATGTCCAGTGTGATACCAGTCTACAGCTTCTTGTATACTCATAAAGAAATGATCTTCTTGGGCCTTTTCCATAAAACCAGATTTTATCATTTTATCTCGTACCGGCCCTTTAATTCCAGTAAATAGCACTTCAATATCTCTTGAATTAAAATCAATAATTATTTCTTCAAGAGCTTGTATAGCAGTACTATCTATGTTGTTAATACTTTCTCCGTCTATAATTAATAAACTTAAATTATCTTTTTTAATTCTTTCATACTCATAGAGTTTGTCTTTAAAGTAATTGACATTTGCAAAAAATAATTGTGCATCAAAACGATAAATTAATAGCTCTTCAATAATTTCTAGATTATCAAAACGTTTAATATTTCTATAAAAATGTGTGTTTGGCACTCTTGCTAGCCTCGCGGTATGGGGCTTTGTTGTTTTAAACAATACCATTGCTAAAGATATAATAATACCAAGGCCAATCCCTAACTCAACTCCTAAGATTAATGTTGCCAAAAAGGTAGTTATTAGCATCCAGAAATCCTTAATATTACTTTTATATAAATGAATAGCTTCTTTATAATTAATCAATCCAAAAACTGCTACCATAATTACTGAAGCTAAGATAGCCTTTGGTAAATTATAAAAATACGGGGTTAGAAAAAGTAATGTAATTACAATTAGGGTTGCACTAATTAATGCTGCCAACCCTGTTTTTGCACCAGCCTGATCATTTACCGCAGTTCTTGAAAACCCGCCAGTAGTAGGGAAAGATTGAAAAAAGGATCCAAAAACATTAGCCAATCCTAAAGAGATTAACTCTTGATTTGGGACTACTTTGTAATTTCTGTGTTTGACTTGAATGGCTTTTGCAACAGCAATACTCTCCATAAAACTTACCAAGGCAATCGTTAGCGCCATTGGTATTAATAATTGAATAATTTCTAAATCTAAAAGAGGAATTTGAAAATTTGGAAGTGTATTTGGAATGTCTTTAATTATTTTTACACTAAACGCTCCTCCTCCCAAACTAAATATGGATACTACTGCAATTCCAAAAAGAACAGCAAAGAGCTGACTTGGCAACGATTTATTTATCTTCTTTATACCTATAATTATCAAAACACCACTAATCCCAATAGCAAAAGTGATCCAACTTATTTCATCAGCTTGATTTATTGCGCTAAGTATTATTTCATTGATATGATGAGTTCTTTCTATTTCAATTCCTAATAAATGCTTTAATTGGCTAAGACCAATTATTAACGCAGCCGCAGAAGTAAAACCGCTTATTACTGGATGTGACATAAAATTCACCAAAAACCCGAGTCTAAAAAGCCCTAATAAAAACTGAATCACACCTACTAGCAAGGCTAATAACATTGCATAAGTAATATAATCTGAAGCAGATAAGCCTTCAAAAGAACCAATTGCCGTAGCGGTAAGTAGTGATACCATAGCAACTGGACCAACTGCTAACTGTCTAGAAGTTCCAAAAATAGCATAAATGAGTATAGGAACTATAGAAGCATACAGGCCATAAACAGCAGGCATACCTGCAATTGATGCGTAAGCCATTCCTTGAGGAATTAACATTACACCTACAGTTAGCCCTGCACCTAAATCACCTTTAAGCCATTCCTTTTTATAATTAGGAAGCCATTCTAATATGGGTAGAATACTTTTTAAACTCATTTAATATGTGAAAATATAGATTTTAAAAACGCGAAAATACTTTTTACGAATCGCTTTATTTGTAACAATTAGCACATTGTAGCTAATTATGTAAACCATCACACTCTGTAAAAGCTTTCTCTTTACAGGGTCTCTCTAATTTTTTATGAATTGCTGCTATCGCATGTTTTTTATCTTCAAAGAAAACTCCACTCCCCATTTTATTAGCAAACCCTCCTTTTTGTATAATATCCTGACTTACTTGTTTAAGGCCCGAAATATAAATACCGCCCCTTGTGTCTTGCCAATTAATTATTTCATGAGTAAGCCATTCGGCAGCAGCTAAGTCTATAAAATTAATCCCATCTGCAGAAATTAGCACATGTTGAATGTCATTTTGTTCATATAAATTAGACAGGTAATCAGAAATTTTTTCAATAGAACCAAAATACAGAGAGCCATCAATTCTAAGAATTTTCATATTTGAGCATTCAAGGGCATTTCTATCTCTAATTTTATTGATCAATCTTCCTTTAGTATCTAAAGCAAGCGTAGCGATATTTGGTTTTGAAGTTCGTTCCATATAAAAGAAAAAGGAAGCAAAAATTCCTGCTAGAAGGGCAAATTCTAAATCGAAAAACAATGTTCCCAATAAGGTGATTGCTAATACAATTAACTCTCGTCCACTACTTTTTAAAACTTGTCTAATATGATGGAAGTCAATTAAATTATAACCTACTAGTAGTATAATCCCACCCATTGCTGCTTTTGGTAAATAGGAAGCATAACTAGCTAGGAGTAATAACACCAACATTAAAAAAACCGAAGCAAATATAGCTGCCATAGGTGTTTTCGCTCCTGCTTGATGGTTGACACCAGAGCGAGTAAATGAACCCGATCCTGCATAACTGGAGAAAAAACTAGCAATTAAATTTGATAATCCCTGGCCAATAAATTCTTGATTCCCGCTAATTTTTTGATGAGTATGTAATGCAATTGACCGACCAATAGCAACCGCTTCAATCAAGCCTAATAAAGCTAAAACCATCGCACCAGAACTTAATTTAGCAACATTTTCATAAGATAAATCTGGAATTCTAAAGGGAGGGAGATTGGACGGAATATCCCCAACCGTTTTTATTCCATTGGCATCTCCGCCTAACCAGATTGCCATCACACTACCAATTACCATTGCGATAAGCATATAATATCGTGACAAAGGTTTTATCAATGTTTTAATAATTAAAGCTACCCCTAAAGTGCCAATTGCAACAATAAAAACATACCAATTTGTTTCTGAAATATGATTGAAAATATAGGCCACAATTTCTGGTATGGAGCTTCCTTGAGGGACTTCAATTCCGAAGACATGTTTGAGTTGTTTAAAGGCTATTAAAATTCCTGCTCCTGCTGTAAAACCAATGATGACTGAATGGGAAACAAAATTTACTAATTTTCCCATTTTTAATAATCCCATAGCAAACTGAAACAATCCTGCTAAAAAAGTAAGAACTAAAGCTAATGAAATAAAAACTTCTAAATCTGTTTCAGGGTTTACAAATTTTATTAATGTAGAATACACAACAATTGAAATTGCAGTGGTGGGTCCAGATATTAAATGATAGGATGATCCAAATAATGCTGCTATGATAGGAGTAATCATAGCTGTATAAAATCCATAAATAGGGGGTAACCCTGCAATCATTGCAAAAGCGACTGCTTGAGGGATTACGATAATAGTCCCCGTTATCCCGGCGATTAAATCATCTTTCCAAGACTTTTTTGCCAAGGGTAGCCAAACTAAAAATGGAAATATTTTTTGAAGCATTTACTTTTTTAATTTTTCACTCTCCTGCAAGGTTTTAAAACCTTGCAGGATAATAATAAATATTTACTCTTCTTTTTTATCAATATAAAAAGTAGATTTATCTGGAGTAAAAGCACGTTTAAACCAAAGTGGTCTTCTTTCTCCATTTGGTCCTGGTGCAGGACGTGTCATTTTCATCCACTCTTTATATATTTCGTGAGATTTGTTGGTATCCACAAATATATCTCCGTAGTTTTCTTCTGCTCCTGGTTTTTCAATGCGTACTCGTTGATGCCAACAATGCATCCCACTTATAGGATCTGGATGTACTGCGTGTGTAATATTTTGATGAACTCCACCGTCTTTCCAGAAAATACGTTTCGAATCTTTATCTTCAGATTCAAATGGTTTAATTCCAGAAATAGTATTCATTTTCCAACCGCCTTTTCCATCACCTTCAATATTTACCGTATTGGTTGCCCAACGGTTTCCTGTTTTATCTTGTGGTCTTCTCCATCTTCCAATATGATGCGAACAAGCGACAACACCAGGTTTCATTCCTTGAGTTACCCAAACTTTATCTATAAAATATCCAATATCGGTATTCATTTTCACCAAGTCTCCAGTTTTGAAGCCCCACTTTGCAGCATCTTCTGGATGCATCCAAATTGGATTTCGATTAGAGATTTCTACCAACCATTTTGCATTACCAGATCTCGAGTGAATTAAAGTCGGTAACCTAAAAGTAGGCACCAATACATATTCTCCTTTCGATTTATCTAATTTATCTAAATGAATATGACTTTTTAGATATTGTGGTACTGCATATTCTGGCCATTTCCAATCCACCATCGTTTGCGAATAGAATTCGTTTTTACGAGAAGGTGTTGGAAAACCAACCATTGCTTTTCCATTAATCATTACCCCAATGTCTTTTCCGTTTTTACGAACTACATCATTTGTCGGGTCAACTTCCGAGCCTTCTAATTGCTCTTTCGTTAATAGTGTTTCGTTCATTTTATAGGATTCTCCTTTTTCAATTTCGAAGGTGCCATACTTCTGCATATACTCTAATTCTGTGATTCCTTCTGCTTTGGCAACTTTTGGTAATCCTGGAACACGTTCAAAAATATATTGATAGTATTCACCAATTTTAATTTTTTCACCAGGACGGTAAGGCGATTCAAAATGCTTTCGGATTCCCATACTTCCGTCAGGGTCTATTCGCCAAGAAAGTTCGATCCAGAATTCATCTTCTTCCCAAACTTCTCCTGGATTTGTTTCATAAGTAAACTCAACATCTTTTCCGTTTCTGCGAGCGGCTTCTCTTAAAACAGGTTGCCTGAATGCTACCCAAGTTCCGCCGTGTGTTGCATAAGAATTTATATCGTGTCTTTCTGAAGCCAATCCCATAGGCAGTACAAAATCTGCAAAAAAGGCAGTTTCATTCCACGTTGGAGTTAGCGCGGTGTGTAATCCAAATTTATCTTCATCTTGAAACATTTCCATCCACGTAAATCCATCAGGATAGGTCCAAACAGGATTGAATACTCTGGAAAAATACACGTCCATTTTCCCTCTTCCTTCTTTTAAGAAATGAGGTAATAACTGACTCATTTCAAAAAATGCTAAAGGATATTCCTTCGGAAAGTGAAGTTCATTCCATTTCATTTGTGGTTTTGGAGGGTTTGGTTGTGTAGGACTAAATTTATTCCAAGAATTTGGAGAAGTTCCTCCTTTTGCTCCAACTGCTCCTGTTAATACAGTTAAGAAATGCAAACAACGTGCAACTCCCCAACCTCCAAGGTTTGATGCTCCCGCTGCTCTCCAGTTATGAGAAGCAAATCGCTCACCAGCATCACCAATTAATCGAGCAATTTCAACAATAGTAGCTGCTTTTACTCCAGATTCTTTTTCGGCATATTCTGGTGTAAATTCCTTGTACTCTTCAATCATTCCAGCGATGTAGTTTTCGAAAGTAACTTCTTTATCGCTGTGCAATGCTCTTAAATATTCTTGCCAGTTGGTCCAGTTTTCAAGATATTCTCTATTGTATAAACCTTCTTCCAAAATAATCAAAGCCATTGCCAATAAAACAGCAGCTTCAGTTCCTGGGTAGGTAGGCATCCAATAATCACTCATCGAGGCGGTATTAGACAAACGAGGATCCATCGTCGCTAACTTAGCACCCTTCATTTTTCCTTCAATAATTCTTTGTGCGTGCGGATTAAAATAGTGTCCTGATTCTAAATGCGCTGAAATCAATAAAATGAATTTTGCATTGGAGTGATCTGGAGACGGACGGTCATAACCATACCAAATATTATAACCAAAACGTGCTCCTGAAGAACAAATATTGGTATGTGAATTGTGCCCATCTATTCCCCAACCCTGAAGAATCCAGTTCATAAATTTTTCGTGCCCTGGGCGACCAACGTGATAAGCAATTTCGTTATGACGGTCTTCTTTTATGGCTTTTCTAATTCTTGCAGCAATGGTATCAAGTGCTTCGTCCCAAGTAATGCGATCCCACTCTCCTTCGCCACGTTTTCCTTTTCTTTTTAACGGATATAAAATTCGATCTGGATCGGTAATCTGATTTATGGTTGCTGGCCCTTTAGCGCAGTTTCTACCTCTACTTCCTGGGTGATGAGGATTTCCTTCAAACTTCTTCACCACTTGTGTTTCTTTGTCTATAAATGCTGTCAATCCACAGGCGCTTTCACAGTTAAAACAAGTAGTAGGTACAATTTGATAGGTGGTTTTCTTTTTTCTTGGCCACGCTTTTGGGTCGTACTCAACCCAATTATCCCATTTTTCGGGTGGCGGAAAGTTCTCATACATTTGAGCCACTTGCTCATCGGTAAACTGACGCATATCGCCATCAAATTCCTGATATTTTTCTTTGTGTAAATTGGGAATTAATCCTATTTTTTCTGCTATGTTTTCAATAAATGAAGGTTTCTTGTAACCCATAATTTTATTTTTTGTCATTCCTGTGAAAGCAGGAATCTTATAATTTTAACTTAATGATTCTTTATTAAAGGATTCCTGCCTTCGCAGGAACTTGTTACGCCAATGGAACTCTCTGTGGCGCTTCTACCCAGATTTTTTCAGTTGCGTAAATTCCTAATAATATGAATATTGCTGCTACAGTCAACGTCATTGCACTTGGCATTAAAACTAATAATGCTAACGGCAAAACGTTTCCGATAAATACAACTCCAAACCAGAATAGTTTTTTATATCTTCCTTTAGTAATCATTTCTACAACAGAATGTGCTGAGGTGCTTGGATGCGTCATTGTTAATTCAGTAATCATTGTAAATAGGTTTACTGATAAAGCGATAATCATCACCATTCCTAAAATTGACATCCACTCTTCAGTTCCTGAAACTAATAATACCAAGGCAAATATTGCTGCTCCTGCTAGTACACTATGTACTAACATATGCAATGCTAATGAAGGGCTTTGCCAGAAATCGCGTCCTTTTGCTTGTGCAAATAAGAAGGCTGTATAGATAGCAAGCATTACTGCGAAGAATGCTGTAATCCAAAGTAGTATTGTTTCTCCTGTTTGGATTTCAAAATAAGTCATTGCTCCCCAAATGGTTACTAACAATCCGAAAATCGTAATGGTATATCCTCCTTTTACTAACCAGGAGTTCCATTGTGGTCTTAGTAATACGTTTAAGAAACGATCTGGTCTGTCTAAATCCATTACCAAGAACAACCCTGTTAATGCTAAGAATACTAATGATATACCTGCCGACCATAATTTGGTAGTATCTGATAAATCATACCCTAGAATCATTGCGATAAACGGAATTAAAAAGGCTCCTGCCGCAACTGCTTTTGTGGTTACGTAAGCAGAAACTTCCCAACCCCAAAGAATTCCTTTATCTGGTGTATCGTATACTCTTCGCGCTTTCCCTGTAAGTACATCTATATAGTTTGGATTCTCTGTTTCTTTCCTTTGATATGCTGATTCTATCTCGTTATCAATAGTCATTTGCAACAAATCAACATCTTCATTGGTGTGCATCATTTTTTCAGCCGCTTTAGCGAAATGTCCAACGCCACGAGCTTGTGAATTCCATAACCAAGAACCCGATTTATCTGTTGCTTCAGGATTTAAAGAAGCATCATCACCATCAATATAAAATAGATTTGGATTCGTTCCTTTTTCAGGTTTACGAACTTTTACTTGTTGTCTTGCTAATAATTGTGAAATTTCTGTAGCAGGGTTTTCCATATCACCTGCAATAATTGCATGTTCTGGACAAACCGAAACACAAGCAGGTTCACGACCCACATCTACTCTATGTGCGCAATAATTACATTTTGCTGCAGTATTGGTATCTGGATCGATATACAAAGCATCGTACGGACACGCTTGCATACACGATTTACAACCAATACAACGGTTATTGTCAAAATCTACAATACCATCTTCACGAGTATACAACGCTTCCACAGGACAGATAGTTACACAAGGTGCATCTGTACAATGGTTACAACGCATTACTGAAAATATTCTTCGGGTATCTGGAAAAACTCCCTTTTCAACTTGCTTCACATAGGTTCTGTTAACACCAACGGGGACATCGTGTTCAGACTTACAAGCCGTGGTACAAGCGTGACATCCTATACATTTTCGGTTGTCAATAATAAAGCCGTACTTCATTAGTTTTTAATATTTATATAGTTTGAAATGTTTTTTTATAGTTCCTCAAAGTTAAAAAATTAACTCTAGTAAGCTTATTATTAATGAGGTAATTTGCTTTTTACAGCGTGATATAGAAAGGCTCCAAATAAAGCGCCAATAATTACAATTGCAAAAGATATAGCTCCTCTTCCTAATAGGATAAACATGGGGCCTGGGCAAGCACCTGCTAATGCCCAACCTAAACCGAATAATGTTCCGCCAATAATATTTCTAACCCCTTTCTTTTTAGGCTCAATTTCAATTTGTTTACCCTCCATGGTTTTTATCGTTCCTTTTCTGAAAAAATAAAACAAAATCATTCCTGTAACTACTGCAAAGCCAATTACGCCGTACATATGAAAGGATTGAAATTTGAACATTTCGTAAATGCGATACCAAGAAATTACTTCAGATTTACTTAATATAATTCCGAAGAGTACACCTGCCAATATAAATTTTAAGTTTTTCATTTTTTCAGAATTAAAAGAGTAAAGGAAGTATAAACCAGGTCATTACAAGACCTCCAATAAAGAATCCGATGACAGATATTAAGGATGGCAATTCTAAATTACTCAATCCAACAATTGCGTGCCCCGAGGTACATCCTCCAGCATAACGGGATCCAAAACCAACAAATACTCCAGCAATTATTAGAATTAAAAAACCTTTAAGGGAGAACATAGTTTCAGTTCCAAAAATTTCGTCTGGCAAGTATTGTGCGCCGATGTTTTGAAATCCGAGTTCTGATAAATCTGTTACGGTTTGTGGGTTATCCAAAACGACGGCAACATCTGGTGTTAACCATTGTCCACTAATAAACCCACCAATTATGAGTCCTACTACAAATAGTAAATTCCATGTGTTTTTTCGCCAATCGAATTTAAAGAAATCGACCAATTTTCCTGCACCGCCAATGGCGCAGATGTTTTCTAAGTTTGATGATACGCCAAATTTCTTTCCGAAGAAAAATAACAAAAACATTACTAGTGTAATTAAGGGGCCGGCCACATACCAAGGCCAGGGGGAGAGAATAAAATCCATAAATGCTTATAAATTAGAAGTTAAATATAGGTAGGTAAGATTCGCTACTTAGTAACAATTGTTACATAGTAGAAACGGTGTTATAAAAAGATAATTTTGTATTATTTTTTTATTTAAAGGATAATTCCTTGAGATTAAGCCTGATAACCAGGGGCATTTAAAAATTAGGAACGAAATTTTTAAAGTGAAATAATTCTAATGTTATTTCTGTTCAATTCAATTTTTCCTTGGTTTTCCAGTTTTTTTAGTAATCGAGAAATCACTACTCTGGAGGTATGAAGTTCGTAAGCAATTTCTTGATGCGTACTGTAGATAATGTGGTCTTTGGTAATGTTAGATTTATCTCTTAGATATTTTAATAATCGCTCATCCATTTTTAAAAATGCGATACTATCTAACGTTTCTAGCATTTCCATTAGGCGGTTATGGTAACTTTCAAATACAAAATTTCGCCAGGATTTGTATTTTGCTGTCCATTCTTCCATTTTTTCAATAGGAACCATAATGAGTTTGGTGGGTAATTCTGCAACAGCACGAATTTCACTTTTTGTGTTTCCTAAGCAGCACGTTAGCGTCATAGCACAAGTATCTCCACTTTCTAAAAAATAAAGTAGTAACTCGTCACCATCGTTATCATCCCGCATTATTTTAATGGCGCCACTTATTAACAATGGCATGGACTTTATATATTGGCCTGTTTCAATAAGTTTATATCCTTCTGGGATATCTTTAAACAAGCCAAAATGGCTTATTTCATCAAGCAATGCATCTTCAAAAAGGTGTCCGTATTTATTTTTTAGATCCTGAATCATGTTGTAAATCTACAACCTTTTTTTCAGAAATACTTTTGTCATATTTAATAAAGAAATTAGCCCAAATAATTTTTGAGAGCGCATAAAATAGTGGAGAAAAAACAGCCAATGTAACAACTATGGAAATTAAAAGAGAGCCTGGTCCTGCTTCAGGAAAAAACAAGTACTTTAAAACCCAAACAGTAACAAACAAAGCTACACCTAGAGCGTAAACCACATAATACGAACCGTGATAAAAACTGGGTTCTATATTATATTTTAATTGGCAATTAGAACAGTTATCTTTTACACGACCCATAACAGAAAACCTATAAGGGTGCCCTTTGTAAAAATCTCCTTCGTGGCAACGAGGACACTTCATTCTAACAATACTATACAATTTGGTTCCTTTGCCAAACATATAATGCTTTTTTGCAAATATAATTTTGCTTTAAATTATATAAAGTAACATTGGTTACTAAAAAAAAGGACTGCTTTTATTAAGTAACTCTTCTTGTAAACGTTTATTCTTTTTAAGTAAAACTATTCAATTAATAATTTTTTTATTGTAGACTGGCCCTCTATTTCAATAGAAATAAAATACAAACCACTGCTGTAATTCGATACATTAACTGCTACTTCTCCCGTTATTAAGTCTTCTTTAATACTTCCTATTGTTTGACCTAAACTATTAGCAACTTTAATTTTATAGGTGCTTCCCATAGCAGAAGTAAGAGAAATAAATACAATTTCTGAACTTGGATTTGGATACAAATAAATTCCAAATAATTCATTTTGTTCTGTACCAAGTGTTTCTGCAAAAACATTAATGTTATCTATAAAAGTACTGTTACCATAACCATTTATGTTTATAAATCTAAAAAGTACATTTTCACCTTCATAAGCTGTTAGGTCAATCTCTTCGGTACGCCAATTATTTGCAGATGAAGGCGTCCATGTAGAAGTTATATAGCTTCCTACAGTAGATAAATCTAACCCGTCTTTCTCGTAAATTGCAGTAAATGTTTCTCCACAATCTAAAGAAACATCCACTCTAAAAGCATCACTAAAACCAGCTGAATATTGTGCTTTCGCCAAGTCAAATGCCAAAGTTGGCACTAATGCATTAGTTAAATCAAAAATTTCTGTTTGTAAAATATCTTCTTGTCCTGGAGCATTGTAAGAAAAATTATTAATATATGCAGCGATAGTTGCATTGCCGTCACTGCCTGTAATTCCAATTCTTTCAATCCAAGTAGTACTGTCATCAGGGTTAATAATAATCCAACTAGTTGGAGGTATTCCGTTTGTTTCAAAATCTTCTTCAAAATTTAAAGAAGTAGCTTGAGTTGTTGCGTAAAAGTCTAAAATAGCTTCGTCATTTGAAGGGTTTAAATCTCCTGAAAGCTCCACTCTTACTGTTAATATATACTCTCCATCTGTAGTTATATCTGCTTCTGTAGCAAAGTCAAATACATCTTGTTGCCCAGAGTTTAAAGTTCCTGTAAACATTTCTTCAATTACAGGCTCACTATTTAATTGGTAAGTTACCATAAAATTACTTTGGCTGTTAATTCCAGTGTTTCTGATAGTTGCAGAAATTATTACAGGACTATTGTCACAAACAAAATTAAAATCGCTGGGGGTATTATTTATTGTCTCTAAAGAAAGATCATCTGCTAATGAGCAATTAACCAAACCACCAGGGTGATGAACAGCTATTGTTCTTCTACTTTTCCAGCCTTCAGTATCATTTTTTGCAATAACTGCAGCCCAAATTTCATCATTGGGGTCGGTTATGGCATAAGTAAAGGAAGGTATTACAGAATTTCCTATTAAATCCATATAGGTGTTTCCTAATAAATAAAAATCATATGACTCTGCATCTGCAACGGGATCCCAAGCAACGGTAACTTCATTTGGGCAAACCTGAGAAATCCCTACATTGGAAGTTAAATTTGCAATAGAAAATACGTCATCACTTTGATCTGTAAAACTTCCGCTTGTAATTTTTATCAGTGCTTCACCAGTTACAGAATTTGGAATAGACCATGCGTATGTGTAGGTTGATGAATTTACCGTTGTAATTGAGTTCCAAGATCCTCCATTATCGGTAGAGTATTCTAACACAAAATCACTTGTAGTATTTATAGCATCCCAATGTAATGATTCTACTTCTCCTGGGGCAAAACTTTCTCCTGCATTAGGATAAGTCATAGTAAGCTCTTGAGTAATTATTTCATATACTACAAAATATTCTTGAGGCCCCATAGGTATGTTAAATCCAGAAATCTCTATATCATAATTTCCAATTGTTGGATTATTAAGCAATACTTGTTCCATATTGTTTAAATGATCTGGGCCTTGCGTTGCTGGTAAGTCTAATGTAGTAGGGTCTGGTGTATGGTCTAATATCCAAGGTTCATGAGTTCCTGAAGAAGGATCTGTAACTAATATATCTAAATCGTTTACTAGGGCGGGGCTTGCGCCTGGTGATGCAGCAGGATCGCTCCAATAGACCATAAACCTAACTTGGGCCGTACCAGAAGGAACATTAATAGTGTGTGTATTTGAACCTCCCTGCGAAACATTATCAGATAGGTATCTACCATCTTCAATTAACATTCCAGCTCTTAATGCGTTGACAATTCCCCAACCAAATTTATAATCTGGACCAATATTCCCGGCATCATTCGCCGTATTTAACAATGTTGCTTTAATAAGTGCAGATTGTGGCAATGCCCCTCCATTTGCGTCTCCATACGCTTCATATAATTGAGCAGAAATACCTGCTATTCCAGGTGCAGCCCCAGATGTTCCGCCAAAACTTTGATACGTATTATTCTCGTTTGTTGAATTTTGATTTTGCCCGTTTGCTGCAATATCTGGTTTTATTCTCCCATCATGAGCAGGTCCTCTACTGCTTGAGTTTACCAAATTTCCATTAAAAAAAACATTCGCGGTTGCAATCACATTTTTACCTTGTTTATGTCCTCCGGTAATATTTCCCCATTGTGTTCCTGCTCCATATCCACAATCATTATTGTTTGAATTTCCTGCAGAAAAAACATGTAATAATGTAGGGATATCATTAATTTGAGTATCTACTGTTTGTGTAATTGTAGTATAACCCGCATTACAACCATTACTATAAGAAGAATTAGTTATTTGTACAGATCCATCATTTATAAAAGTAAGTGTAGGGTTATCTAAAAAATTAGACACATAATTTACTACATAAACATCAGAACCTGCTGCCATCCCTCTCATTGAAGGGTTTAAATTTCCTGCTCCAGCCATAATTCCTCCTACACCATCTCCATGGGTTTGACCTGTACCACTTGCCATTGAATTATCAATTCTTCCTTGAAAATCAATATGTGGCCCTACAATACCATCATCTCTAACCATAACACCTATTTCTAATCCCGTGTAATTTCTACCTGCACCAGTTTGTGTATCTAGACCACTTGACCTATGTAAACTTCTACCTCTAGTATCATCTTTTATAGAAGGAGCAACAATTACCTCAATCCATTTAACATAGGGTAAATTGGATAAATCTTCTAAGCAGTTGTTCGGGATTGATAAATCAATATTATTTGAACCTTTGTATTCCTTTTTTACAGCAATTTGCTTATTTGCTAAATCAGTAATTACATATTCGATTGAAACATTTTTATGAAATTGAAGGGTTACCAAAATATTATTTCCTTCAATTGCCCATTCTTCTATAGTATTGTTTTTTAAATTAGAGCCTAGCTTATACCTTCCTTCTACAGGTACAATAGATCTAACACCATTATCTTTTAAGAATAAAACTGAAGTTGTATTTGGGAAATAGAATAAATATGCTCTATTAGGGATATATTCTAACAGCTCAAGATTATTGTTTTTAAATCTGTTTTGAATAATTTGTGAAGGAGTTTCATAAAATTGGATCCAGCCAATATATCCATTATCTAATTCTGAAGATTCTGGCATCTGACTCCATTGAAAAGTATCAATATTTTCAGGAATTTCAATTGTTTCATCTTGTATTTGAATACTAAATTCATTTTGTCCATAAGACATTGAACCTACAAGAACCATCAAAATTAGTAAAATAGATTTTAGTTTTAAAATAGATTTAATGTAAGTGTTTTTCATAGTTGTTGTATTAATTATTAATAAAACGACTCTTCGCGAAGAGTAGAGGTTTTTATAAGAACTTCAAATATATTTAATTAGAATTAGAATAGAGTGAAACTATTGGTCAAAAAAGGAAATAACGGCTGGCTTTTTACTTTCCTGTAAATAATGCTACTAATTCTGTCGCCTCCAAAGGATTCATTTTTTCAGCAATTACCAAACTCAATTGTCTTCTTCTTAATGCAGCTTTATAACGTTGTTTTTCAATTTTAGATTCGGGAATTAGTGAAGGTACATTTACCGGCTCTCCCATTTCGTCAACTGCTACAAAGGTGTAAATTCCTTCATTAGATTTTTGTCGTTCTCCACTTTCGCGATCTTCAATCCAAACATCCATAAAAACCTCCATAGAACTTTTAAAAGCTCTAGAAACTTTTGCTTCTATAGTTACCACACTCCCCAATGGAATTTTTTTAGAAAAAGCCACATTATTAACCGAAACGGTTGCTACAATTCTTCGGCTATGTCTGCGAGCAGCAATACTTGCAGCACGATCCATTCGTGCTAATAATTCACCACCAAACATATTGCCTATTGGATTGGTTTCACTTGGCAAAACCATATCGGTCATTATAGTAAGTGAGTCACTTGGTGTTTTAGGAGTCATCATAAAATATTTTTGCAAAAGTACGAAGTAATCTTTTGAAAGGGAGATTCTTTTATTTGAAACTATTCCATCTCTTTAACCAACAACCAAGCGTCTGGATTTTGAGATTTTTTAATAGTACGAAGGTTTTTTAGTGCGTCTAACCTGTTTTCGAAACTACTATAGGCAACTTGGTGTAGACCATATTTATTAATTCCAACCATTTTAGCGGTAAATCCTTTTTCTTGAAGTTGATTGATTTTTTTAGTAGCATTTTCTTCCACTCTAAAAGCACCTGCAATTATATGGTATTTTCCAACCTGTTTTGTAAAGGTAAGATTTAGTGTTGGTAACGGATTTTCAATTACAAAAGTTGCTTCTTGTATTTGATTCTCAACAATAGAATTCGCTTTTTGTTTCTTGGCAAAATTATGTTTTTGTACTTCGCCTTCGTATAATTTCATTCCGCTAAAACCCGCAATCGAAATTGCAACCAATGCAATGGCAGCATATTTTAAGTAAGGTCTAGTAGCACGTTTTTCAGGGGTGATAAAAATCGGCGCTTTTTCTTCTAAAACTTTTACTGCCTCTTTGTAAACTTCTCGGTTCATTTTAGGCGATACAAAGGAGGTCATCCCGAATGAAGCAGTGCTAAAGTTCTGTTTTGATGAAGGAATAAATTGAACTGAGTTCTCATTATTTAAATGAAATTCTCCAATATTTTTTAAAGTAACCACTTCTTTTTCTGAAAGTTGTAGAGAAAGTTTTCCTGTAAAGTTTCTAATTTTCTGAAGCGAGGATTCATAACTACATTTCTCAACCGAAGCTACATAGTTTGCCAGCAAACCATCGTTGGTTTGTAGCTGTCTGTTAAATGATAGCGTTTTTCCTGGAGGGTAAAAAGTTTGTGATTCTGCATCAATTTTTGCTGAATGATACTGCGTTAATAATGCTCCAAAACTAGGAATAATCACACATTCGTAACGGTATAATAAATCGTTTATGTAAGTAGCTAATTGCATATAAACAAATATAGTTTTTTTTGAATTCTAATTCATTTTAAAAATAGTTTTTTATTAACAGCAGAAATTTTGTAGTTTTAAACCCTCTCCCCTTTATTTTAATATAAGATTATGCTATCAAAATCTGAACTGCGATATACGCTTGCATTGCAGCGTGTTCCGAATCTTGGGGACACTACTGCTAAAAAACTATTACAACTTGTAGGTTCTGCTGAAGGAATTTTTAAGGAAAAGAAATCCAACTTATTAAAAGCAGCTGGAGTGGGGACTTTTAAATTGAAAGAGCTTTCTGAAAAAATTCAACTTGATGAAGCAGACGAAGAGATGCAATTTATTGAAGATAACAATATTGAATGGACGTATTTTAAAGATAAGTCTTATCCTGAACGTCTGAAACATTGTATCGATGGGCCTATTTTATTTTTTCAAAGAGGAAATATAGATCTTCAAAACAAAAAAATAATTAGTATTGTTGGTACCAGAAACGCAACTACGTATGGTAAAAGTTTTTGTGAAAAATTAATCGAAGACCTATCTCCTTTAAATCCTATTATTGTTTCTGGGCTTGCTTACGGAATTGACATCACAGCTCATAAAGCAGCTATGGCAAATGGATTACAAACCATTGCTTGTTTAGCTCATGGGTTTAATCAAATGTATCCTAAAGCACATAAAAAGTATGTAAATAAAGTGGAAGAAAATGGAGGATTTATCACCGAGTTTTGGAGTAGTGATTCGTTTGATAGAAATAACTTTTTAAAACGAAATAGAATCATTGCCGGAATGTCGCAAGCCACTATTGTAATAGAATCTTCAGAAAAAGGAGGGAGTTTAGTAACCGCCGATATTGCAAATTCGTATAACAGAGAAGTTTTTGCATTGCCTGGAAGAGCAACAGATTCTCATAGTAAAGGTTGTAATAATTTAATAAAAACACAACAAGCACATTTGTTTACCAGCGCAGCCGATTTAATTTATATGTTGGGTTGGGAGTTAAACGAAGCAAAACTCAAACCTCAACAAACCCAACTATTTGTAGAATTAACCAATGACGAAAAAACAATCTTTAATTTTTTAAAAGAACGAGAGAAAGAGTTGTTAGATGCTATAGCGATAGAATGTAAAATTCCTGCATATAAAGTGGCGTCTATTTTATTAGCTATGGAATTAAAAGGGGTAGTTAGACCTTTGCCAGGGAAATTATTTCAAGTAATCTAACCAGAATCCTTCCAGAGTTTAGAACTCTGGAAGAGTTATTAGATGGAGTTTTAATACCCCATTTTTTTTCTAACCCGAACCAAAACCACATCAGCAACAAGATGTGCTTTTTTAGCACCAATTGCTAGTGCTTTATCAATTTCTTCAAGATTTCCCATAAAGTAATTATAGCGAGAACGCTGTTCAGAGAATTTTTCTATAATCAATTCGAAAAGTGCTTGTTTCGCATGACCGTAGCCATAATTTCCGCCTTCATAGTTTGCTCGCATTGCTTTAATGTCTTCTTCTGAAGCTAATAATTTATATAACGCAAAACAATTACACGTATCAGGGTCTTTAGGATCCTCCAAAGGGGTACTGTCTGTTTTTATACCCATAATTTGCTTCCGTAGTTTTTTATCTGCCAAAAATATATCGATGATATTATTCTTCGATTTACTCATTTTTGAGCCGTCTGTTCCAGGAATAAGCATGGTGTTTTCTTGTACTTTTGCTTCAGGAAGCACAAAAGTTTCACCCATTTTACTATGAAAACGAGAAGCTACATCGCGTGTCATTTCTATATGTTGTAATTGGTCTTTTCCAACTGGAACTATTTCAGCATCATATAACAATATATCTGCCGCCATTAGCATAGGATAAGAAAACAACCCAGAATTTACATCTTCCAAACGATCTGCTTTATCTTTAAAAGAGTGTGCTAAGGTTAATCGTTGATACGGGAAAAAGCAACTTAAATACCATGAAAGCTCCGTTACTTGCGGCACATCACTTTGTCTATAAAAAACGGTTTTATCAATGTCTAAACCAAAGGCAAGCCAAGCTGCTGCTGTACTATAGGTGTTCTCTCGTAAAGTAGCTGCATCTTTAATTTGTGTTAGAGAATGCATATCTGCTATAAATAAAAAGGACTCGTTTTTAGGGTTGTTTGCCATTTTGATTGCAGGTAATATGGCTCCTAAAAGATTTCCTAAATGAGGGGTTCCTGTACTTTGTATTCCTGTAAGTATTCTTGACATTGAGAATTTTAATTTTCACAAAGGTAATTTATTTACTCTATTGGTACAGTTCAATTTGTTATTTTTGACATCTTATGAAAATTATAAAAAACACAGTTATTCTGTTTTACCGAATATGGTTCTATATTCTCATGTTCGTTTATATTTTATTTTTTCTTCCTATATTAATTGTTAGTATAGTTAAGGAGGAATGGTACCCTTTATTTTTTAGAATGGCACGAGGTTGGTCTACTTTTATATTATTTGGAATGGGATTCATTCCAGTAATTAAACGTGAAGTAAGCCATAAAAAAGGGCAAAGCTATATGTTTGTAGCTAATCACACTTCTATGATAGACATCATGTTGATGTTATATGTTTCAAAAAACCCTTTTGTCTTTGTTGGTAAAAAAGAATTGGGTAAAATTCCATTATTCGGTTTCTTTTATAAACGAACATGTATTTTGGTTGATCGGAATAATCAAAAAAGCAGAAGAGCCGTTTTTGATAGCGCTCAACGAAAACTTAATTTGGGGTATAGTGTTTGTATATTCCCTGAGGGTGGAGTTCCTGGCGATGAAAGTATTGTATTAGATGAATTTAAAGATGGAGCGTTTAGGTTAGCGATTGAACATCAAATACCCATAGCACCTATGACATTTATGGACAATAAAAAACGTTTTTCGTATACTTTTTTTAGTGGAGGTCCTGGTAAACTTAGGGTAAAAGTACATGAGTTAATCTTAACTACTAATTACACTTTAAATAATAAAAAAGCGCTCAATACAATTACACGAAATATAATTTTAAATCAGTTAAACGCTAACAACTTTTGATTTTATTCCATAAAAAAACCATTCTATGGCGTAGAATGGTTTTCTTTAAGGCTTGATAACAAGCCTAACAAACATAACCTAAACTAAAACTTGAAGCTCAACCCAGTATAAACACCTATATAATAGGGTTTAAAATCTACAGACGAGTCTGTATAAGGGTTGAGCTGGTACTTAAACATAGGTTCAATATTAAACATTAACTTTTTAGAAAAACTATAATTCAAGCCTAGTCCAATGTTTGTTGTAAAACTAATTGTTGATAAATTATTTGCTTCCCCAAGAGTTTCGTTAAAATCTCCTGCATCTACAGATATTTCGTTTTCACCTAAAAATAAGGTGCTAAAGCCACCAATTAAGTTGACTCCAAATTTTTTATTTAATACCGCATATTTAAGTTCTAGAGGAACTTCGTAATAACTTAGTTTTTGATTTAAAGAAGGATCTCCAGAAGTAGATTTAGGAGTAATAGCACCAAATTCTCCATCAGAGTTTTGATTGACTAAAGATCCTTGATCTACGGTTATAAGAACATTGTGGTTTTTATCGTAATCTATACTTTTTAAAGCTACTGCTACAGGGCCATTTCCAAGTTCGATGCCAGTAGTTGAGTAGCTTAGATTGACATTACTCAATCCAGATCGAACACTTAACCGGTTGTTTAAATTATAACTTACCTGAACACCGTAAGCAATGTTAAGGTCTCCACTTTTTGGATTGTCTGAAAAAGATGGATCTATTGACGAGCCTTCACTTAACGTATTGTAATAAACAGGACCTACATTGGGTGATACTTCCCAACGATAGTTAGGGTTATTATCAACAATAGCAACTATCTCCTCCTCATTTTTTTCATTTATTGCATCAAAAATAGAACGCTTATTTTCTTCTTTTAAAGCCGCAACTTCTGTTTTGGTATTAATTATTTGAGAGTCAAGAACGTTATTGTTTTTAATTTCTTCTGAAGCAACATATTTTTTATTAGTTGAAATATTCTTTTCCTTATTAATAACGGTTTTGTTACTTACCCCATTCTTGTCTTTAGTTAATTCTGAAATGTTTTTATTCACATCATTTTGAGCAATAGCATCAGTAACATTTGTGTTCGAAGGATCCCTAATGATGTTCTCTGAAGAGTTTTTCTTTTCCGAAACAGGTTCAGTGTCATTTTTAAAGGCAATTTTAGTTTCTGATGTATTTGAAGATTTCTTAACAGTAGTATCTTCAGAAGTATTTTTAACTAAATCATTTGTGTCTTCTGAGGCTACTTCTACAGTATTAGTTACTTCATTTGTATTTTGAACGCGATTATTTTCAGAATTCTCTGTATTTATATTTGAGTTTTCTTCAGTAATTGTAGGAGTAGTATTGTTGTTAAAGGGTTGATTAAAAACAGAATTTCCAATAGTAAATAGCAGTGCTAATAACGCAGCAATACCACCCAATTTAAACCAAAGAGGAATTACTTTTCTATCCTCTTTCTCTTCTAGTTTTGCTTGGATTTTATTCCAAACTTGAGGAGAAGGAGTCGCTTCAAAGTTTTTGAAATTCTCTTTAAAAAGATCGTCTATGTTTTTGTTTTTATTCATGCTTGTTCCTGCGTAGGCAGGAATCTTTTTATTTGAAACTTAAATAAGTTTCGAGTAATTTTTTATCGCTCTTCATTTTCACGATTATAATCTTCAACCTTTGTTTGTAATATCTTTCTAGCTCTTGCGAGATTCGATTTTGAAGTTCCTACAGAAATCTCCATTTTTTCAGAAATCTCTTTATGAGGATACCCATCTAAAACATACAGAGTAAATACCAATCTGTACCTTTCTGGTAATTCCTGAACTATTTTTAATAAAAAGTCCAACGGAATGTTATTATCCTCTATTTCAACTTCTACCTCTTCTTCAATCTGCTCTTCATTAGTCAGATTATAGACTCGTTTCTTACGGTATTTTTGAAGGACGGTGTTTACGGCAATGCGTTTCATCCATCCTTCAAAAGAACCTTTCCCTTTAAATTGCTCAATACTTTTAAAAATAGTTATAAAAGTATCTTGTAAATTGTCCTCAGCCTCATGATAATTCCGAGAATATTTTAAACAAACCGAAAATAATGTACTCGAAAATTTCTTGTACAACTCTTCTTGTGCTTTTAAATCCTGCTTTTTACAGTTTAATATGAGCTCATCTAATGTCAAATGTAGTGCCGTAAATAATTATAATAATGTTGAAATAACTAACAACAAGGTAATTGCAACTATACCTTTTTAAGACTTCTACGCTAAGTAGATGCCAAAAATATAAATGAGTTGCGTAGAAAGAAAAATTATTGATTTTGTTCTGCTATTTCGGTTTTAATTTTTTGTTCTAATTCTTCCATTAATTCAGGGTTGTCTAAAAGCAGTTCTTTAACAGCTTCTCTTCCTTGTCCTAATTTAGTATCGTCATAACTAAACCAAGATCCACTTTTCTTGATGATTTCAAAATTTACTCCTAAATCAATAATCTCCCCTACTTTAGAAATTCCTTTGCCGTAAACGATATCAAATTCAACTAATTTAAAAGGAGGAGCTACTTTGTTTTTTACGACTTTCACCCTTGTTTTATTTCCTAAAACTTCTCCATTAGCATTTTTAATTTGTGTAGATCGTCTAATGTCTAAACGAACAGAGCAATAAAATTTTAAAGCATTACCACCAGTTGTAACTTCTGGATTCCCAAACATTACACCAATTTTTTCGCGTAATTGATTAATAAAGATTACAGTACATTTTGTTTTGCTTATGGACGCCGTTAGTTTACGTAACGCTTGTGACATTAAGCGTGCATGAAGTCCCATTTTAGAGTCTCCCATTTCACCTTCAATCTCACTTTTTGGAGTTAATGCAGCAACAGAGTCTATCACAATAATATCGATTGCGCCACTACGTATAAGGTTGTCAGTAATTTCTAGGGCTTGTTCGCCATTATCTGGTTGAGAAATAATTAAGTTTTCTACATCTATTCCTAAATTCTCTGCATAATACCTATCAAAAGCATGTTCTGCATCAATAAATGCCGCAATTCCGCCATTTTTTTGAGCTTCAGCAATCGCATGTAAAGTCAGTGTCGTTTTACCCGAAGATTCAGGTCCGTAGATTTCAATAACTCTTCCTCGAGGATATCCTCCAACTCCCAATGCAACGTCTAGACCTAAAGACCCTGTTGGAATAACTTCCATTTCTTCAATAGAGGCATCGCCCATTCTCATTACAGTTCCCTTTCCGTAGGTCTTATCTAATTTATCTAAAGTTAGCTTTAATGCTTTTAATTTTGCTTCTTTTTCTTTGCTCATAATTCGGTCTTATTAATAAAAATAAATGTTAGTAGGCTAATGTACTATTTCTTTAGTATCATCGCAAAGGGAAAATAAGAAAATCGAAAATAGAGTAAGCAGGTTTGTTGAGAATTAATATCTTTACTCCTTTATATGAAATTTTAAAAGATTTCAAATATGTTTAACTTTCGTCTCTTTAACAAATTAAAGAGCTTTATATAAATTTATGGGCTGTACAAGCTGTAGTACTGGTGTTGACGGACAGCCAAAAGGATGCAAGAACAATGGTACTTGTGGATCTGATGGTTGTAATAAATTAACCGTTTTCGACTGGCTTTCTAACATGTCTCTTCCTGGCGACCAAGAACCTTTTAATGGGGTTGAGGTTCGGTTTAAAAACGGAAGAAAACTTTTCTTTAAAAACTCTGAAAACCTTTCTCTTTGTATGGGTGATATTGTCGCTACTGAAGCAATGTCTGGACATGATATAGGAATTGTTACTCTTACAGGAGAACTGGTAAAGGTGCAAATGAAAAAGAAAAAGGAGCTTCTTAAAGTGGAAGAATTACCAAAAATTTATAGAAAAGCAACACAAAAAGATATAGATATTTGGCAGACAGTGAGATCTAAAGAAGCTGAAATACAAAAAAGATCTCGGGAAATTGCTATTCATTTAGGGCTTAAAATGAAGATTTCAGATATTGAATATCAAGGGGATGGTTCTAAAACAACCTTCTATTATACAGCAGATGAACGCGTAGATTTTAGGCAACTCATTAGAGATTTTGCGAGTGCTTTTAGTACACGAGTTGAAATGAAACAAGTAGGCCTTAGACAAGAAGCAGCAAGATTAGGAGGAATAGGTTCTTGTGGTCGAGAACTATGTTGCTCTACTTGGCTAACAGATTTTAGATCGGTTAAAACATCGGCAGCACGTTATCAACAATTGTCCTTGAATCCTCAAAAATTAGCAGGACAATGCGGAAAATTAAAATGTTGCCTTAATTACGAATTGGACACTTATTTAGATGCTTTAAAAGAATTTCCTAAACAAGACATAAAATTAGTGACAGAAAAAGGAACAGCAACCTATCAAAAAATGGATATTTTTAAGGGATTGCTTTGGTATTCTTATGAAAAACAAGGAATGAACTGGCACCGAATTTCTGTAGATAAAGTAAACGAGATTATAGCTCTTAATAAAAAGGGAGATAAAGTAGTAAGCCTTGAAGAGTTTGTAGAGGAAGAGCAAATCCCCGAAAGTAAAATATTTGGTGATGTGGTTGGGCAAGATAGTCTTACCCGATTTGATCAGCCTAAAAATAATAATAAAAGACGAAATAGAAACGCTAATCGAAATAATAAAAACCGTAACCGAAATAGAAATCAAAAAAAGAATGCTTAAAATAATTGTCCCGTTATTGGTAATGGTATTGTTTTTTTCTTGTGATTCTAATACCGTTGTTAGCGAAAGTAAATCCTTGTCGGAAATTTGGAATAAGAACGAAAAAATTGAGTTTACAATGCCTCAATTAGATACCTTAAAAAGGTATAACTTATTTGTAAATCTCCGAAACACAAACGATTATAGATTTAACAATATATTTTTAATTGTATCTATGGAGTTTCCTCACGGAAAGACCATTACAGATACGCTAGAGTATAAAATGGCAAATCCAGACGGAACATGGTTAGGTACAGGAATTGGAAATATAAAAGAAAACAAACTCTGGTATAAGGAGAATATTTCCTTTCTGGAAAATGGAGATTATAAGATTCGGATTAATCACGCTGTACGCAATAACGGTACAATTGAAGGCGTTACAGAACTCGAAGGCATCACAGATGTTGGCTACAGTGTAGAAGCAATACTCCAAGAATAGATTTATGGCAAAGCGTAAAACAAAAAAGAAAGTAACTCAAAAAGACAACCTAAAACGGCATATTAAAACGTTTTGGATGTTGGTTTTTATAGGAATATCGGTGGTGGTATTAATGTTCTTGCTGGCATCTTGGGGAATTTTTGGTGCATTGCCAGACGAAACAAGTCTTGAAAATCCTGAAAAAAACCTAGCGACAGAGATTATTTCTTCAGATGGAGAAACATTAGGAAAATTCTATAAAGAAAACAGAACTCCCGTTCACTACGAAGACCTACCTCCTCATTTAATCAAAGCTTTGGTTGCTACCGAAGATGTTCGGTTTTACGATCATTCTGGGATAGATGCAAAAGGAACTGTTAGAGCCGTGGCTTTTTTAGGGAGCCGAGGTGGAGCGAGTACCATTACACAACAATTGGCGAAATTGTTTTTTACCGAAAATGCCTCCAGGAATATTTTTGGAAGGATAATTCAAAAATCAAAAGAATGGATCATCGCAACAAGACTAGAAGAACGCTATACCAAAGAAGAAATTCTTACCATGTATTTTAATGAGTATGATTTTTTAAACCAAGCAATTGGTATTGAATCTGCCTCTAATATTTATTTCGATAAGCACCCTTCAGACTTAACAATTACTGAATCTGCTGTTTTAGTAGGAATGTTTAAAAACTCCTCACTTTATAACCCTATTCGTAATCCTGTTGGGGTTAGAAATAGAAGAAATGTAGTGCTAAGTCAGATGGCGAAGTATGATTTTATTTCAGAAGAAATGAAAGATTCCATTCAAGCAACAGAACTAGAAATTGTTTTTACACCGCAAGGACATGACGAAGGAATTGCTACATATTTTAGAGAATACGCCCGTAAATTTATGCACGATTGGATAAAGGAAAATCCAAAAACAGACGGGTCAGAGTATAATATTTATAGTGACGGACTTAAAATCTATACAACCATAGATTCTAAAATGCAAGAGTATGCAGAAACAGCGGTTGATACACATATGCGGAATCTTCAGAAAGAATTTGATAAACAAAACAAAAAAAACAAACTTGCTCCTTTTAGAGATGTAACAAATAAAGAGGTTGCTCATATTATGAAGTCTTCAATGAAGCGTAGTGACCGTTGGCGCGAAATGAAAAAACAAGGAAAGAGTGAAGAGGAAATTGTAAAAAGTTTTTCTATAGAAACCAAAATGCGAATTTTTTCTTGGGGAGGAGATATCGATACATTAATGACACCAATGGACTCTATTAGATATTATAAATCATTTTTGCAATCCTCGCTCATGTCAATGACACCACAAACAGGCGAAGTAAAAGCCTGGGTGGGTGGAATTAACTACAAACATTTTAAATATGATATGGTTAAAAAAGGGAAGCGCCAAATAGGTTCTACTTTTAAACCCTTTGTGTATGCAACAGTTATTGATCAAATGCATATGTCTCCTTGCGACACTTTACCTAATACGTTACATACTATTGAGGTGGGAAAGCATGGTTTAATTGAGCCTTGGACACCTAAAAATGCTGGAGGAAAATATGGTGGAATGGTAACCTTAAAACAAGCGCTAGCTCAATCCGTTAACACTGTTACGGCAAGATTAATAGATAGGGTTGGTCCACAACCAGTTATAGATTTAATAGATAAAATGGGTGTAGATACTAAAAACATTTTACCAGCACCTTCTATCGCATTAGGAACGCCAGATGTTTCGTTATACGAAATGGTAGGAGCTTACAGTGTTTTTGCAAACGAAGGGGTTTATATTAAACCCTCTCTTATTACTAGAATTGAAGATAAAAACGGCACTGTTTTATTTCAAAATATACCTGAAGCTAAAGACGTTTTAAGTAAAGAAGCTGCTTATGTTACCATAAGTTTAATGGAAGGAGTAACTCGCTCGGGTTCTGGGCAACGGTTACGTACTGCTTGGGCTATTAACACACCTGTTTATAAAAATGTAATTACAGGATATCCTTGGGAATTTAAAAATGCAATTGCTGGAAAAACAGGAACTACACAAAATCAAAGTGACGGTTGGTTTATGGGAGTGGTACCTAACTTGGTAACTGGAGTTTGGGTAGGCGGCGAAGACCGTTCTACTCATTTTTCTTCTATTACTTATGGGCAAGGAGCTACTATGGCATTACCAATTTGGGCAAATTATATGAAGGAATGTTATGCCAACCAAGATCTTCATATCTCAGAAGAAGAGTTTGTAAAACCCGAAAACCTTTCTATTGAAACTGACTGTGAAAAATGGAAAGAAGAAAAAGGAAATGTAGAGGAAGACCCAGAGGAGTTTTAAACCTTCCACGCTTTTAACGTTAGTTTACTTTGAGTGTTTTTCTTTCTTTATCCGAAGTAATTCTCCTTCATTTTCAGTATTTTTAAGGAAAATTAAAATACGATGATCAATAAGACAGTTTCTAATGTTCGGGAAGCTTGCCAAGGAATAAAAGACGGTATGACTTTTATGTTGGGAGGGTTCGGACTTAGTGGAATTCCGGAGAATTCAATAGCAGAATTAGTGCGATTAAATGTAAAAGATGTTACGTGTATATCGAACAATGCAGGGGTAGATGATTTTGGATTAGGATTATTACTTCAGAAAAAACAAATCCGAAAAATGATTTCTTCTTATGTAGGAGAAAATGCAGAGTTCGAACGCCAAATGCTTAGTGGCGAGTTGGAAGTAGAATTAATTCCGCAGGGAACCTTAGCACAACGTTGCCAGGCAGCACAAAGCGGCATTCCTGCTTTTTATACACCCGCAGGATATGGAACAGAAGTAGCAGAAGGAAAAGAGTCAAGAGAGTTTCACGGGAAAATACATATTTTAGAAAAAGCTTTTGAAGCCGATTTCTCCTTTGTAAAAGCATGGAAAGGGGATGCCGCTGGAAATTTAGTTTTTAAAGGAAGCGCACGAAATTTTAATCCAAATATGTGTGGGGCAGCAAAAATCACCATTGCTGAGGTGGAGGAGTTACTTCCAGTAGGTGTATTAGACCCTAATCAAATTCATATTCCAGGGATTTTTGTACAACGAATATTTCAAGGAGAGAACTACGAAAAAAGAATAGAACAATTAACCGTAAGAAAAAGAAGCTAATGGCATTAACTAAAGATCAAATAGCACAAAGAATTGCAAAAGAAGTAAAAGACGGTTACTACGTAAATCTCGGCATTGGTATTCCAACACTTGTTGCCAATTTTGTACGAGAAGATATCAATATAGATTTTCAAAGTGAAAATGGCGTGTTAGGGATGGGACCTTTTCCTTTTGAAGGTGAAGAAGACCCAGATCTTATCAATGCTGGAAAACAAACCATTACTACTTTGCCAGGAGCTTCCTTTTTTGATTCGGCTATGAGTTTTTCTATGATTCGTGGGCAACATGTTGATTTAACTATTTTAGGGGCAATGGAAGTTTCTCAAAATGGAGATATTGCTAACTGGAAAATTCCAGGAAAGATGGTTAAAGGAATGGGGGGTGCCATGGATTTAGTTGCCTCTGCCGAAAATATTATCGTAGCAATGATGCATACTAATAGAGCTGGAGATTCAAAATTACTAAAAACCTGTTCGTTGCCATTAACGGGTGTGAACTGTGTTAAAAAAATTGTTTCAAATCTTGCAGTAATTGAGATAGTAAACGGCTCGTTTAAATTATTAGAACGCGCTCCGGGAGTTAGCATTGAAGAAATAAGAGAAGCCACCGAAGGAAACTTGATTATTGAAGGCGATATTCCTGAAATGATATTTTAAAAAAATTACCTCAACAAAACTAAAAGCAAGGCATATACCTTGCTTTTTTTTGCTAAAAACACAACCAAACACGTATTGAATGTTAAAATATAATGCATTATAGCGAATAAATATGTATTTAAGCTTAGTTATCGAAAATGTTTTCACATATTAGCCTTCCCAAACTTAACAAACATAACCTAATATGTATACTATAAAAATAGCAATAAAAAATACACTTACCCTTTTAAGAAATGTAATGTATGTTGCTAAAAAAGTATTCCTACTTATGTAATAATTGTTTTATAACTTAATAAATCCCCAAATCTGCTACGATACAGATAAAGGTAAGCTCGTTCATTGTGAGGTTTGAACGAGCTTTTTAATTTATAGAATACTATTTAAATACTCTTTTCTTAATTCCGATTACTTTTTTATTAAAACAGTCTTAGTTTTTCTGTCCCATCAAATGTAGTAACTCCATGAACCTGTTGCTCTGATTCTTGAAGTGATTTTTTTGATACTGTTGACTCTATTGATTTTGTTGTTTATGTTGATTACAACTTACCATAAAACTGGCAAGTAGAACCAATGAAAGTAATCTTATTGATAACTTTTTCATCTTAT
>JAUVAS010000051.1 GCA_030591585.1 Flavobacterium sp.
CTGCAGTATTACCTGCGGTATCAGTTACTAATAATGTTACAGGATTAACTCCAATATCTGCACAGTCAAATGTACCGTCAAATCCAGAAGTGTTTATTGAGTACAGAATATTTCCACTAAAATTACGAGTTTGGAAAGTTCCAGCAAAAGGATATTGTTTACCAGCTCCTTCATAAACTTCTAAATTAGCATCAGATGCAAATAAATCACCTACGGTACCTCCATTTATATAATTCATAGTTGTACCTGTAGTAGTTACATAAAATGCAACTGTAGTACCAGCAGGAACTATGATTCCTAAACTTAGATTTAAAGGTGTTGCAGTATCGGTCCCATTTGAAGTAATTCCTACTGCAGAACCTACTAAGGTCCAGTCTCCAGCATTGGTTTGAGAACCAATCCAGGTTCCTGTTTTATAATAAACCTCAACATCGTGAGATCCAGATCCAAGGTTTGTATCAAAAGAGTCAACTGTAAGCTCGTTAACCGCCATCATATCAAACATATTCCCATTGAAATTATTATTACTAGCAAAAGATGTTGTTAAGCTAAAAGGACTAGGTGTTCCTCCTCCAAAAGCAAGGGAAGCAATACCACAATTATCTGTAGAACCATTGTCTATATCTCCTGGCACTAAAGTATACGTTCCTGTTACAGGATCAAGCTCCACAGTAAGGTCTTGACAAACCGCTATTGGCAGTTCATTGTCCTCTACTGTAATTGTAAATTGGCACGTTACTGTGTTTCCACCGAAATCTGTTGCTGTAAATTCTATAATAGTATCTCCTTCTGGAAAAGCACTTCCACTAGGAGGACCTAATGTTTGTATTACTGCATCTAAATCGCCATCGGGATCTATAGCTATGGCATCTGCAAAGTTTACAATAGCTGTACAAATTCCTGCATCATTATCTACAGTAATATCCATAGGACAAGCAATTACAGGAGGGCTTCCAATTGCACAAGTTCCAATAACTCCTGGAGAGACGAGATCCCAAGGTGTACCACTAGGGTAACCAGCTTCAAAAAGGATTACTCCATCAGGATCAAGGATTTTATAATTATTTTCATAAGACCAGCTACCAGCAGTATAATCAGTAGTAATTACGTCACCAGTACCTACTTCAAAGTTAAAGTATATTGGACCATAACCACTAGGAAGTGTAGCATTAGTAATTACGGGTGAACCATTTACAAAAACATCTATGCTACCGCCATTCCATCCGTCACCAAAACCTGGATCGGTTAATTCTAATTGATGTGTACAGGTATTAGCTAGTAGTGAACAATCACCAGAAAGATTAAAAAAAGTATTGTAAGCTGTACCGAAACCAGTAGTACTCGTCATCCAAGAGGCTCCTGAATCTACGCTAACTACACATTCTAAGCCAGTTAAAGTAGTTCCGGCACTCCAAAAAGGAGTATCACCACCAGATGATATTCCAACTACACCAATCCAAAATTTAGTTCCAGCTACTCCACCATCAAGTGAAACACCAGAGCCCGTGAGGTCATATTCTGCTTCTATCATATCTCTACTAAAAGCTGAGCCTACAATAGTATGGCTAACTGCAGTTTGAGCAGGTAATGTAAATAAAATAGACCCAGGTAATCCCCCTGCATCATCATAGAATAATATATCTAATGAGGTTAGTGTATTAGGATTAACATTCAAATAAGAAATAACAAAAGTATCTGGCGAAAATATTTCACCTGCGGCTACATCTACATCATCTGCCATCCATTGAGAACCAGACATACCAAGACCATTTACAATCCCAGTATCAGGGTTAACAAATTGGCAAGGAGCAAACGAAGGGTTTTGTGTTATGCCGTTTCCAAACATTTCGACATTTGGGTCATCACCTGTTGCTACTAAGTTTGTTTGAGAAAATCCCAAACTTGTCATTAGTAAAACAAGTAAAAAAGTAAGTTTTTTCATAATTATAAAGTTTATTTGTTAATAAGCTTACAAGGTACATCATGATGGTTTTTTAACAAAAAAAAAAGAGGAAAACATCTTTTGACTGTAAATTTATAAATACTTAAATAACAGGGAGTTGTAAAAAAAACAATAAAAAAAAAACCTCCTTTATTATTTAAAGGAGGTTTTAGAGAGAGAATTATTATTATTATTTGACTATTTAATCATCTCAAAACTACGTTTTATAAAAGTAGTAAGTTCTTCACCTTTTAATAGGTTCTGAGATAGTCTTGCTAAATCTAATGCTTGATTTACCAAACGCTCTTTTTTCTTAGCCGTTTTGGTATTTAAAATTTCACCAATAAGTTCGTTGTTAGTATTTACTACCAAATTATACATATCTGGCATAGTACCCATACCAAACATTCCACCACCGCCACCAGATTGTTGCATCTCTTTCATACGACGCATAAATTCTGGTTGTGTAATAATAAATGGGTTGGCTTTGCTATCCATTGCCTCTAATTGTACAGAGAATTTATCCTGCGGAATCATTTCAGTCAACATCGTTTTTAAGCTTTCTTGTTCTTCATCGTTTAGCTTAGAAACTTGGTCTTCATCTTTCTTAATTAAATTATCAATATGATCGCCATCTACTCTTACAAATGAAATATTCTCATTAGAAGTTTCTAATTTCTGAATTAAATGCGAAACAATAGGCGAGTCTAAAAACAGTACTTCATAGCCTTTTTCTTTGGCAGCTTCAATGTACGAATGTTGTTCGTCTTTATTAGAAGCATACAAAATCACTAATTTGTCATCTTTATCGGTTTGTGCTGCTTTTATTTTTTCTTTTAATTCTTCCAACGTAAAATAGGTGTCATCTACTGTTGGGTATAATGCAAAAGCTTGTGCTTTATCAAAGAATTTATCTTCGGAAAGCATTCCGTATTCAATCACAATTTTAATATCGTTCCATTTTTGTTCAAAATCTTCACGATTGCTGTTGAATAAACTTTTTAATTTATCTGCGACTTTACGAGTGATATAGCTTGAAATCTTTTTCACAGCACCGTCTGCCTGAAGGTAAGATCTTGAAACATTCAATGGAATGTCTGGCGAATCAATCACCCCACGAAGCATTGTTAAAAATTCAGGAACAATTCCTTCTACATTATCGGTTACAAACACTTGATTTTGGTACAACTGAATTTTATCTTTCTGAATATTGATATCATTCGTCATTTTTGGGAAGTATAAGATTCCCGTTAAATTAAATGGATAATCAACATTTAAATGAATATGAAACAAAGGATCTTCAAACTGCATTGGATACAACTCTCTGTAAAAACTTTTGTAGTCTTCAGGTTTAAGCTCTGAAGGTTGTTTGGTCCAAGCTGGCTTAGGGTTGTTAATAATATTGTCTATTGTTTTCTTTTCAGGTTTCGCATCTTCTTTGGCATCTTCTGGTAATGGTAAGTTTACTTCTTTTGTTCCAAATTTTATTGGAATAGGCATAAACTTATTATACTTAGTAAGTAGTTCGGCAATACGAGCATCTTCTAAAAACTCTGTAGAATCATCTGCGATATGAAGAATGATTTCCGTTCCTCTTTCTGTTCTTTTAGATTTTTTTAAAGAATAGTTAGGTGACCCATCACACTCCCAATGTACAGCAGGTTCATCTTTATAACTTTTTGAAATAATCTCTACTTTTTCTGCTACCATAAAAGCAGAATAGAATCCAAGTCCAAAGTGACCAATAATCTCTGCCTCATCACCTTTGTCATCTTTATATTTCTCTAAAAATTCTTCGGCACCAGAGAAAGCTATTTCATTAATAAATTTTTGAACTTCTTCTTCGGTCATTCCAATTCCCTGATCGATAAAATGAAGTTTCTTGCCTTTTTTATCAATTTTTACTTCAATCTTGGGAGAACCATAGTCTCCTTTATATTCACCTATACTAGACAAGTGTTTTAACTTAACTGTAGCATCTGTAGCATTAGAGACTAATTCTCTAAGAAAAATTTCGTGATCGCTATATAAAAATTTCTTAATTAGCGGAAAAATATTTTCAACCGATACGTTAATAGTTCCTTTACCCATAGTTTTATTGTTTGTTTAATTCCTGCGTAGGCAGGAATCTTAATTATTATTTATTTGTACTCTTCGGCTCCGCTCAGAGTACGATTTCTGTTTGAAATTATAAAGTTGTACCCTGATCGGAGTCGAAGGGAGTGGTTATTACTTATTTCTCTAAGTCTAAGTCAAAAAAAGTACCAAAATAATGTATATGACAACTTGACAAAAGGATATGGTTAAAAAGTACTATGCGTGCATACTTTCTGTTTTCAAAAGACTTCGGCAATTTTGACTTAATACCTATCTTTCCAGTCTCAATATTCAATGTGATATCTTGAGGTAATAATATAGAATCTATGTACACGTCAAAAATAATAGGATTAGGGCATTTTGTTCCAGATAATATAGTAACTAACGATGATCTTTCTAAATTAATGGATACCAACGATGAATGGATTCAAGAAAGAACTGGAATAAAAGAACGTCGATGGATTAAAGAGGGAAGCGGAGAAACTTCTTCTTCTATGGGAGCAAAAGCTGCTAAAATTGCTATTGAAAGATCTGGATTGACCAAAGATGATATAGATTTTATTGTTTTTGCAACCTTGAGTCCAGATATGTATTTTCCAGGTTGTGGTGTTCAGGTACAGGATTTGTTAGATATGCCAACAATTGGGGCATTGGATGTTCGTAATCAATGTTCTGGTTTTATTTATGCATTATCAGTTGCAGACCAGTTTATTAAAACAGGAATGTATAAAAATATTTTAGTGATTGGCTCAGAATATCATTCTGGCGGATTGGATATTAGTACACGAGGAAGAGGAGTTTCGGTGATATTTGGAGATGGTGCAGGTGCAGCTATTTTATCTAGAAGCGAAGATGCTACTAAAGGAATTTTATCCACTCATTTACATAGTGAAGGGAAACATGCAAGAGAATTAGTTGTTGAAGGTCCTAGTATTGCTCGTTGGGTTCCTGAGTATAAAAATAACCCAGATGATTTATCATATTACCCTTATATGAATGGAACCTTTGTGTTTAAAAATGCGGTAGTTCGTTTTTCTGAAGTAATTATGGAAGGCTTACAAGCTAATAATTTGGGGGTTGAAGATCTTGATATGTTTATACCCCATCAAGCTAATTTACGAATCTCTCAATTTGTACAACGCAAATTTAAGTTACGTGACGATCAAGTATTTAATAATATTCAGAAATATGGAAATACTACAGCAGCATCTATAATTATTGCACTTACTGAAGCTTGGGAACAAAAGAAAATTAAAGATGGAGACCTAGTAGTATTAGCTGCTTTTGGTAGTGGGTTTACTTGGGGGTCTGTTATTATAAGATGGTAATTGCCTTAAAAATAAAAAACAAAAAAAACCTCAAATCGAGGTTTTTTTTGCTTTAAATAAATTGTTTTTTTTGTTCTTAGAAAACTCCACCGCCACCAGATTTTTCGTCGTTATCTCTACGCTTACGAGATTTTGCGCTGTATTTTCCACCACCAAATCTGTAGGATAGACTAACATTTACCGTATTGCTTTCCCAATTAAACTCTCCTGTTTGTCTATAAGGGCTATCACCTTCAAATGCAAACTTCATAGTGTTAAAGATGTCATTATAGTTAATGCTAAAAGTTCCTCTACCATCCCATAGATTATACCTTGCACCAACATTTACAAAATACATTGGGTCTACAGCAAATTGTAACGTTTCATTTCTTCCTCTATAAAAACCGAAAGCAGAAAGAGTTAGTTTTTTGCCTACTTTAAAATTATTAAACATTCTAAAGTTCCAAGAAATAACCTCGGCTTCTCCATAAATGGTAACAATATCATTTTCGGTTGGGTTCTCAATATCAGGGTCTAGGCTTTCAGCAAAGCCAGATTGTTTTTGAGAATACAAATCGAAACTGGCATTAAAGCTCCACCATTTTGTTGGTTTGTAATTACTTGATAATTCTACACCATAAGCATAAGTATCATCAAAATTATCGTAGGTCAATATTTGTTTGTTAGTATTTGTTCTGTCTACAAACAGAGCCCTATTTATTTCATCGTTTATCATACGATAGAACATACCTCCTGTAATACTTCCCTTTTCTAAACTCCTAGTGTAATTTGCTTCTATAGAATTAGTGAACTGTGGTTTTAATTCTGTATTTCCAAATGATGAAATTAAAGGAGTGCTCCATTCTCTAATTGGATTAACTTGGCTTACACCAGGTCTGTCAACACGTCTACTGTAACTTAATTGGTATTGATTTTTTTTGGTTGGGGTATATGTTAAAAAGGCAGATGGGTATACTTCAACATAATCATTACTAAATGATCGAATTGCATTTGTATCTGCTTTCACTTCTACACTTTCTATCCTTGCCCCAACTTGATATGACCATTTTTCGTAGTTTTTACCATACGTTGTATAAGCAGAATAAATATCTCTCTTGTATTCAAATTCGGTGCTTGGTGTAGGAATTAAATTTCCGTCAGAATTAAAAGAAAACCCTGTAGAATTATAATCATTTACCGTTTCGTAAAAACGAGCTTCTATACCTACTTCAAGTTTTGTTGTTTCTGTAAGAGGATTTACATAATCTAAATTGATATCTAATCGTCCACTTTCAACATCTAGAAAATCTTTGTAATTTGGTATAGGTGAAGCTCCTATAAAATTAAAGGTAGTGTTTTCATCACTGTTATAGATATTGTAATCTGCTTCTAACTCGATATTATGTCCTTCTTTTTCAAATTCTAATTTATAATCAAAATTATAAGTAGAGGCAAGGTTGTCACTTACTTGAGTGAATATTTGTGTTTGATTAAACTCCGGATCATCGAAGTATAATACATCTGTTACACCCTCAAAAGATCCATCATAAAAATTTTGAGTGGTAAAAAATGATATTGTGTTTTTTTCATTTAAATAAAAATCAAGTCCTGCTTTTAATAAGTTAGATTTATCATTACTTAAAAAATCAAAATCTTGTTCTATATTTTCATTGGGTCTAAAAATAGTTCCTTCGTTTTGACTTTTACCAACATTATTTCCATAATTACCATAGATGTTGAATTTTCCATTACGGTAATTCATATCTATAGCTCCATTAAATCTAGCTTCTTCTTCATAAGTAAGTCCGACACTTACATTTCCATTGGTACCCAATTTCACATTTTTATGAAGTATTATATTAATAATCCCACTCATTCCTTCAGGATCATATTTGGCTGATGGATTTGTAATTAATTCAATTTGTTTAATAGATGAAGATGGGATTTGTTTTAATAGTTGAGCTACAGGAACATTTGATAGTTTTCCGTCCACCATAACACGTACATTTTGATTTCCACGCAACGAAAGTTCTCCCGTTTGTTGGTCAATATTTACTGAAGGTAAATTGTTCATTATATCTGAAGCGGTAGGACCTGCAGTTACTAAGTCTTTACCAACGGTAATTACTTTTCTATCTAACTTTTGTTGAATTGTAGAGATTTCTGCCCTTATAACAACTTCGTCTAGCGCTTCTATATTTTCTTCAAGCTCTATTCTGCCTAATTCTATTTTTCTATTTCCTTTAGAAATTTCAATTTCAGTATCATAGGTTTTATAGCCTATATATTGAATGGATAAATGACTTTTTCCTTCAGGAATTCCATCAATGTTAAATATTCCATTCTCATCTGTTATTCCCCCGGTAATGATTTCCCCATTTAAATCCTTTATTACTATAGAAACATAGGGGATAGGTTCTTGAAGAATTTTGTCTATGACAATACCATTAATACTTCCAGTTCTTTCAGGGTCTGGGTCATTAAAAGCAAAAGTTGTGATGCTTAGCAATAATGCTAATAGTGTAATTAACTGTTTCATTTTTTGATTGATTGATGTTAGTCATTCTTTTTATTAGACTTTGATTAGAAGTCAAAAGAGTTCGATTTAAAAATAAGACGATATAGAAAAATTAATGTTACTTAAAAAAGTGTATTTAACAAATTTTAACAAACAAGCCCAAAGAATTAACTTTGGGCTTGTTATTTTACTGCGATTATTAACACTAACCATCAACGTAAAAATTACGCAGTAAAGAGAGAAATCTCTATTATAGAGACGTATTTAAAATAGTATTGTTACATTTAAATGTTTTTTTAACAGTATTATTAAAAATAAAATTGAATATGAAAAAGACGCTTGTTATTGGTGCTAGTTTAAATCCAGCGCGTTATTCTAATATGGCTATAAACCGTTTGATAGATAAGGGACATCCTGTGGTTGCTGTTGGTTTAAGAGAAGGAACTGTTGTTGGGGTTGAGATTTCAAAAGAAAAGGAACAGTTTAAAGAGATAAATACTGTGACCTTATATTTAAATCCAAAACGTCAAATAGAGTATTATAATTATATTTTATCACTGAAACCGAAACGTGTTATTTTTAATCCAGGAACAGAAAATCCTGAGTTGTATGCTATTTTAAAAAACAACACGATTGAATATGAAGTTGCCTGCACCTTGGTATTATTGAGTATAAATCAATACTAATTACTTCCTTCTAATTAAATATAAGCCTAAAAATGTAAATAATCCGTTTAATCCTAATAGTTCAAAACTAAATTGATACCCATTAAATAATTCTTCTGAAAAATTATTCAATAAATAACTCAACACAACAGAAAGGATACAGACTATTAAAACATAATTTTCTTTTACTTTAAATTTAGTGTAAATTCCAAAAAAGAATAAGCCTAATAGAGGACCGTAGGTATAGGAAGCTATTGTAAATAACCCCGTAATGACATCTCTTTCAAGAACATTATTAAAAAGCACTACTACAAATACTAGAACAACAGAAACGGCAATATGTACTTTTTTACGAAGTGATTTCTGAATAGATTTTTCTTTCTTTTCAATATCTAAAAAGTCTACACAGTAAGAAGTAGTTAATGAGGTTAATGCAGAATCTGCACTAGAATATGCTGCGGCAATGATTCCTAAAATAAAAACCATGGCTAAGGGTGTTCCAAGCCCGCTTTTAACAGCAACTAAAGGAAATAACAAGTCGGTTCTTTTAATGCCATCTACTACAGGAACTTCTACTCCAAATTTGTTGATGTAGATATAAAGTAAAGCACCTAATAATAAAAACACAAAGTTGACAAGCACCAATAAACTCACCATTGAAAGCATGTTTTTTTGTGCGTCTTTCAGGTTTCTACAAGTAAGGTTTTTTTGCATCATGTCTTGATCTACACCAGTCATTGCAACGGTTATAAAAACACCTCCTAAAAATGATTTCAGAAAAAAGGATTTGCTATTAAGGTCATCAAAAAATAATATTTTGTTGTATTGTTTTAATTCTTCCGAAGCAAAAAATTCAGAAAAAGTCCATCCAATTTTATCATTTATAAAATAGATTGCTAGGATTACTGCGGAAAGCATAAAGAATGTTTGAAGCGTATCTGTCCAAACGATGGTTTTAATCCCGCCGCGATGTGTGTAAATCCAGATTAATAAAATTGAAAATATTACGGTTATTACAAATGGGACATTCCATTCGTCAAATATTAAATACTGCATGGCGAGTGCTACTAAAAATATTCTAAATGCGGCACCAATCGTTCTGGAAAGTAAAAAGAAAAAGGCACCAGTTTTATGAGATTTACTTCCTAAACGGTTATTTAAATATTCGTAAATAGAGGTTACATTATACTTATAATAAATAGGGAGTAAGACATAAGCAACGATGATTGTCCCAAAAACATATCCAAAAACCATCTGCATATAGCTAAACTGTGCTGTTTCAACAGTGCCGGGAACCGAAATAAAAGTAACGCCAGATAGTGCGGCACCAATCATTCCAAAAGCAACAATATACCAAGGGGATTGTTTGTTTGCTTTAAAAAAAGCTTCGTTACTGTCATCTTTTCCAGTGAGATAAGAGATAAGGAAAAGTAAACCAAAATAACAGGTGATTAATAAAAGTATATGAATTGGTTGCATGAGGTTTTTCGCTATTAAAATTATGTAAAAATAAAAAAAATCTATTACCTGTTCCTTGTTTTTTTATATCTTTATAGGCTCGCTGATAATCAGTAATTTATGTTATTTAAAAAAAATCTATGAAATTGAATTTATTATTAGTTGTCTTTTTACTTGGAACCTTAACAGTTCAATCTCAAGAGTATTTAGAGATGATAGATGATGGAAGCTACAGTGTTATCAAAATTATTGAAACTGCAGAAAATTATTTTGTAGACAAAGATAAAGGTAGAGGAACTGGATATGTGCAATTTAAGCGTTGGGAGTATAACGCAAAAAGACTAATGAATGAAGATGGTTATTTGCCTTTAATAGAAGATAGACTTGCTGAATTAGAAAATTATAATGTTTATTTAAACAATACATCAGAAAACCGTCAAGTACTTACGGATGATTGGGAGGAATTAGGACCAGATTATTGGAATGCAACATCTAGTTGGAATCCAGGTGTGGGTCGAATTACAGGAATTGCTATCGATGCTGCTAATAGCAATCATATTGTAATAGGAGCAAATACAGGAGGTGTTTGGAGAACAATGGATGGAGGACAAACTTGGATTCCTTTAGGAGATTATTTTTCAAATTTACGAGTATATTCTGTAGCGATTGCCCCATTGAATTCAGATACTTATTTTTTTGGTTCTAACAACGGTTTAATATATAAATCAATAGATTCTGGTGCTACTTGGAATCTATTAGGTGATATGGGTAATTCAATTGTAAACAAATTATTAATTCATCCAACCGATTCTAGTATAATGTTTGCAACTGCTCAAAATGGTGGAATTAAAAAATCTATAGATGGAGGTGCTAATTGGACAAGTGCGGTAACAGACTCTAAAGGATATGATATTGAGTTTAAGCCAGGCGACCCAAGTATAGTTTATGCTTCAGGAAATGGTTTTCATGTCTCTACAGATGGAGGATTATCTTTTACAACTATTGCAGGATTTTCAAATGATGCTAAAATGATAGGAGTTTCACCAGATAATGATTCTGTAGTTTATGTATTGGAAGCAGATGGAGGGAGTTTTGGGGGAATTTACTTTTCAAATGATAGTGGGAATAGTTTTACAGAGTTAGACCATACAGGAAGAAATTATTTTGGTTACGACACTGCTGGGTATGATTCTGGAGGGCAAGCACCTAGAGATATGGATGTGACAGTTAACCCTACAGACAGTAACGAAGTGCATATAGCAGGGGTGTTAACTTGGCGCTCTTTAGATGGAGGAGTGTCTTTTACTTGTACATCAGATTGGGTTCCTGGAAATGCGGCAAATGCTAATATTGGCTATTGCCATGCGGATGTAGATATACTAGAATTTAATGGCTCTACACTTTATGCTGGAACAGATGGAGGAATTTTTAAAGCAGTAAATACTGGAAATTTGAATTCAGATTATTATGAAGATATAACGACAGGAATAGGTATTAGGCAATTCTATAAAATAGGAATATCTCAAACAATAGATGTTATTGTAACCGGAGGTTCACAAGATAATGGAACCTCTTTTTATACCGAAGCAAATGGTTGGAAAGATTGGATTGGTGCAGATGGAATGGAAGGATTTGTTGATAAGGACAATACAAATCTGATGTTTGGAATGATTCAGTTTGGAGGAATGTATCGCACTAGTAATGGAGGAAATTCTGTTAATTACTTGCCAGGTCCTGGTTCTGGTTCTGGTAACTGGGTGTCACCTTTTGAGCAGGATCCATCAATTACAAATACTATTTATTTGGGATATACTATGGTTTATAAATCGAATAATAATGGAGGTGCGTGGACTTCAATTTCTCAAAATTTTGGAGGAAACCTTAATCATTTAAAAATAGCTCCTTCTAATAACCAAATAATGTATGCTGCAAAAGGTATTTATTTTTATAAAACAGATGATGGGGGTATTTCAGATTGGGTGCAGTTAACGACTCCAGGTGGTAATGTTAATTCTATAGCAATTCATCCAACCAATCCAAATTTAATTGCAGTTGCTACCACAAGTACAAATAAGGTATTTGTTTCGAATGATGGAGGGATAACTTGGACAAATTATTTATTCAACTTACCTAATTTTAGCGCATTGGCATTGGTCTGGGATGATAATGGAAACAATGGCTTGTATTTAGGCATGGATTATGGGATTTTTTACATAGACAACACGTTTACTGAATGGCAGCCTTATAGTAATAACATTCCAAATGTTATTATTAATGAATTAGAAATTAATAGTGTTGATGAAAAAATATATGCAGGATCTTATGGCAGAGGTCTTTGGGCTTCACCAATTGTTCCTCACGTATTAAATACTACAACTTTTTTGTCTCAAGATCAAATCGCTTTATATCCTAATCCTACAAACACTTTAGTTACTTTAAGCTTTCAAAAAAATATTGAAGTAGCTATTAGAATGTTTGATGTATTAGGTAAATTGGTAATTTATCAACCAAATGTGTCGATTACCAATGAACATGCCATTGATATATCTGAATTAAAGAATGGAATCTATTTTATTAGAATTAATTCTGAAATAGGAACTATTACTAAGAAACTTATTAAAGAATAGGTAAATACATTTTTAATATTAATGCTTCAGAAAATAATCATTTTTTCTGAAGCATTTTTTTTATCTTGCTACCAATAAATTAACAATGGATTTTTCATCAAAACTTCTTGAAAACGCAGTCAATGAAATGTCACAATTTCCAGGAATTGGAAAGCGTACTGCGTTGCGTTTGGTGCTACATCTTTTAAAACAACCAAAAGAACATACTCGAAAACTATCTGAAAGTTTACAGCAAATGCGAGATGAGATTATCTTTTGCGAAAACTGTCATAATATTTCAGATAGAGAACTTTGTGAAATTTGCTCAAACCCCAATAGAAATGAAGAGCTAATTTGTGTTGTAGAAGACGTAAGAGATGTAATGGCAATCGAAAATACAAGCCAGTTTAGAGGGCAATATCATGTCTTGGGAGGTAAAATTTCCCCTATGGATGGGGTTGGTCCTGGAGAACTAAATATAATTTCATTAGTTGAAAAAGTAAAAATAGGAAAAATAAAAGAACTTATATTTGCCTTAAGCTCAACTATGGAAGGAGATACCACAAACTTCTTTATATTCAGACAAATTGAAGAATGTAATATCACGATAACAACTATCGCAAGAGGAATATCGGTTGGTGATGAATTAGAATATGCAGATGAGGTTACTCTGGGTAGAAGCATTGTGAATAGAATCCCTTTTGAAGCCTCACTTAAAAGCACTTAGATTTGAAATTATCAATCATCATACTTAATTATAATGTACGTTATTTTTTAGAACAATGTATTCTTAGTGTTCAACGAAGTATTAAAAGTATAGATGCAGAAATTATTGTTGTCGACAACAACTCTCTAGATGATAGCTGTGAGATGATGAAAAATATTTTCCCAGAAATCACTTTACTAGAAAATAAAGAAAATGTAGGGTTTAGTAAAGCAAATAACCAAGCTGTTAAAATAGCAAAAGGAGAATATGTATGTATTTTAAATCCTGATACAGCAGTAGCCGAAGATACTTTTGTTAAAGTATTGTCCTATGCAGAAAACATTGAAAATTTAGGTGCGTTAGGTGTTTATTTAATGGATGGAACAGGCTCATTTCTTCCAGAAAGCAAGCGAAACTTACCCTCGCCAAAAGTCTCTTTACTAAAATTATTTGGTAGTGGAAATACCTACTATGCAAATAATTTATCCAAAGACGAAGCAGGAGAAGTTGCCGTTTTAGTTGGTGCTTTTATGTTGCTTAAAAAAAAGGTCTACAATGAAGTCAACGGATTTGATGAAGATTATTTTATGTACGGAGAGGATATCGATTTCTCCTATAAAATTACGAAGGCTGGTTATAAAAATCATTATTTAGGGAGTGTACCTGTTTTGCATTATAAAGGAGAAAGCACTTCAAAGGATGCTGAATATTTAGACCGTTTTTACGGAGCAATGCAAATATTTTATAAAAAACATTTTGATACTAATTTTATATTTAATGCATTAGTAAATGTTGGCCTTTTTATGGCTAAAAAAATGAAAAGAACTCCCCAAAATAAAATTTTAAGTATTTCAGAAACAGATACAACTACCTATGTATTAACAGAAAATTTAATTCTTTTAAAAAACCTTTCAGAAACTATTAAAGGAAAAATAAAAACTACTTCAAAAACTATATTTTCAGACGAAACAGTCACCAACAGTCATATTGTATTTGATGTTGACTATATGTCATATTCTCAAATATTTATGGTGATGAAATCCCTAAGTAATAAGGGTAATACTTTTCGAATTAGCCCTCCCAGATGCAATTTTATTTTAGGAAGTGATCAAAGTGATCAAAAAGGGTCTGTACTTGTATTTTAAGAAATAGGACACTATAAACATATAAATTTTAACTAATTTTGCTCTTTTAAAATTAAACGGTATTAGTAAGTAAACTATGTATGGCAAAATTTGAATTAAAACTACCAAAAATGGGTGAAAGTGTTGCGGAAGCTACACTTACAAGTTGGCTTAAAGAAGTAGGCGATAGGATAGAAGAGGATGAAGCGGTTTTGGAAATTGCAACAGATAAGGTAGATAGTGAGGTTCCGAGTGAGGTAAATGGAGTGTTGGTCGAAAAACTTTTTGAAGTAGACGATGTAATCCAAGTAGGACAAACTATAGCTGTAATAGAGATAGAAGGAACTACTTCAGCATCGGTAACTCCCAAAGTGAAAGTTATAGAAACGCCAACCCAAGAAGTAATAACTCAAATAGAAGCGCCTGTTACTGAATATGCTAAGGTTTCTGTACAAAGCTCTGATAAAAGATTCTATTCTCCATTAGTTAAAAACATAGCTGCTGCCGAAAAAATCTCTCAGCAAGAATTAGATAGTATTTCTGGTACCGGTAAAGATGGAAGAGTTACAAAAAACGATATTTTACAGTATTTAGAAACTCGTTCATCTCAACCACTTAAAGCTGAGGTTGCTTCAAGTGCTGTTAAAGAAACTATAGTTCAAAATAAAACAGTAAAAACTGCTACACCAATTTCAGTAAATGGTGGTGATGAAATTATAGAAATGTCACGTATGGGCAAACTTATCGCTCATCATATGATAGAAAGTGTGCAAACTGCTGCCCACGTACAGTCTTTTATAGAAGCAGATGTGACCAATATCTGGAACTGGCGTAAAAAAGTAAAAGATAACTTTGCAAAACGTGAAGGTGAAAGTTTAACTTTTACACCTATCTTTTTAGAAGCAGTTGCCAAAGCATTAAAGGACTACCCAATGTTAAATATTTCAATAGATGGTGATAAAATTATCAAACGAAAAAACATTAATATTGGTATGGCTGCGGCCTTAGCTGACGGAAACCTTATTGTTCCCGTAATTAAAAATGCAGACCAACTCAATTTAGTGGGAATGGCAAAAGCAGTAAACGACCTTGCAGGGCGTGCGCGTACAGGTAAGTTGAAACCAGACGATATTCAAGGCGGAACATATACAGTGACCAATGTTGGAACCTTTGGAAGTATAATGGGAACTCCTATTATTAATCAACCTCAAGTTGGGATTTTAGCGTTAGGAGCCATTAGAAAAGTGCCTGCGGTGATTGAAACTCCAGAGGGTGATTTTATTGGGATTAGATACAAAATGTTCCTGTCACATTCTTATGATCATAGAGTGGTAAACGGTGCCTTAGGGGGACAGTTTGTAAAAGCAGTTGCCGATTATTTAGAGGCTTGGGATAGCAATAGAGAGGTGTAATAACTTCACTTTTTCATAATATATTACATTTTATAATGGAATTAAAACTAAATAAACCTATTTGTTTTTTCGATTTAGAAACGACAGGTATCAATGTTTCAAAAGATAGAATTGTAGAAATATCAATTCTGAAAATTTTCCCTAACGGAAACAAAGAAAGCTTCACTTGGCGTGTAAATCCTGAGATGAAAATTCCAGCAGTAACTACTGCAATTCACGGTATTTCAGATGAAATGGTTGCTAATGAACCTACTTTTAACGAACTTGCCAATAAAGTATATAGCCTTATAAAAGACAGTGATTTGGGAGGGTTTAATTCTAATAGATTTGATATTCCTCTATTGGCTGAAGAATTGCTTCGTGCCGAAATAGATTTCGATTTAAAGAAAAATGTAGCGGTAGATGTACAGACCATTTTTCATAAAAAGGAAAAGAGAACCTTAGAAGCAGCCTATCAATTTTACTGCAATAAAGATTTGACAAATGCACATAGTGCAGAAGCAGATACCATGGCAACCTACGAAGTTCTAAAAGCACAGTTAGATAAATACGACGATTTAGAAAATGATATTACGTATTTGTCCAGCTTTAGTTCTCATCAAAATTTTGTCGATTTTGCTGGGTTTATTGGATATAATAAAGACGGAAAAGAAATAATTACCTTCGGAAAACATAAAGGTAAACTAGTAGATGATTTATTTGAAAGCGAACCAGGATACTTTAGTTGGATTCAAAATGCAGATTTTCCAATGTACACAAAAAAAGTATTGAAAGATTTAAAAGAAAAATTCAAAAATAAAGATGCAGGTCCTATAACAGAAGATAAGCTCGATATGTTAAAAAATAAATTTAATACAAAATGAAACGAGCGTGTGTTACAACCTCTGTAGTTTAAGAAAATTGTAACTAGCGAACAGTATTTGACCGATTTAATAAAATAATAAAGACACATGAAAATAATTTGTGTAGGCAGAAATTATGTTGAGCATATTGAGGAACTTGATAATGCGGTTCCTAAAGCCCCTGTGTTGTTTATGAAACCTGACACTGCTATTGTATTAAAAAATCAACCTTTCTTTATTCCAGAGTTTTCAAACGAGATACACCACGAAGTAGAAATTCTTGTGAAGATTAATAGAATTGGAAAACATATAGACAGAAAATTTGCCCATAAATATTACGATGAAATAGGGCTTGGAATCGATTTTACAGCTAGAGACCTTCAATCACAATTAAAAGAAAAAGGTTTGCCTTGGGAAAAAGCCAAAGGTTTTGATGGCTCTGCAGTAATTGGAAAGTTTCTTCCAAAGAGCAATTTTGACGATATAAACAACATTAATTTCAGATTAGAAAAAAACGATAAAGTACAGCAGAGCGGAAATACTTCCTTAATGTTGTGGAAAATTGATACGTTAATCGAATATATTTCAAAATATTTTACTTTAAAGATAGGAGATGTTATATTTACGGGCACACCTTCGGGAGTTGCAAAAGTTACCTCCAATGATACTTTAACAGGTTTCGTTGAAAACACAAAATTGTTTTCTATAAAAATTAAGTAAATGAGCAAAAAATATTCAATTGAGAGTCTTAAAGAAATTGCCGGTGGTGATGAAGAATTTATGCTAATTATTGCAAAAACCTTTTTAGAAGAAATACCACCAGATTTAAAAGCAATGGAAGAAGCTATTATAAATAATAATAGAGAGCTAGCTTATCAATTTGCACATAAAATGAAACCAAACCTTGAAATGTTTGGCCTAAATTTAGGAAAAGATATTACAGCATTAGAATCTTGGACTAACACTTTAAAAAGTCAAGCCTCCATTACATCAAATATTGATACTATTTCAACAACGATTCATGCCGTTTTTAAAGAATTAAAAGAAGATTTTAAATTATAGATGTTAGCTGAAATTATCACTATTGGCGATGAAATTCTTATAGGTCAAATAGTTGATACTAATTCAGCATTTATTTCTAAAGAACTCAATAAAATTGGAGTTCAGGTGTATCAAATTAGCTCTATACAAGACGAAGAAACACATATTTTACAAGCTTTAGTAGCTGCAGAAAAAAGAGTAGATATTGTAATTGTTACGGGAGGTTTAGGGCCTACAAAAGACGATATTACAAAACAAACTTTCTGTAAATATCTAGACGATACTTTGGTTGAAGATAAAGAGGTGCTAATTCATGTAAAAGCAATCTATAAAAAATTCGCAAAACAACCATTATTACCCGAAAGCCTTCATCAAGCATTAGTGCCTTCTACGGCAATTGTTTTAAAAAATAACTACGGGACAGCACCAGGAATGTGGATGGAAAAAAATGACACTGTTTTTATTTCCTTACCAGGAGTTCCTTACGAAATGAAGCGACTAATTGAGTCTGAAGTGTTACCTCGTATTATTAAAAAATTCGACAGCCCTTATATATATCACAAAACACTTTTAACCTACGGAATGGGAGAAAGTGAGATCGTTAAAATTATTCATAAGTGGGAAAATGCGTTGCCTAAAACAATTAAACTTGCCTATTTACCATCCTTCGGAAGAGTTCGATTGCGTTTATCTTCAAAAGGAAAAGACAAAAACATGGTTGAAACTTCTGTAAATTCAGAAATGAAAATACTACATAGTTTATTGAAAGATATTGCTGTTGGGTATGAAGGTGAAACAACGATTGTTCAAGAAATTGCTGAAAAGTTCATCTCAAAACAAAAGACTTTAAGTGTTGTTGAGAGTTGCACTGGAGGATCTATAGCCAAAATGATTACCGCTCAAGCGGGTATTTCAGCATTCTTTAGAGGAAGTATGGTGACGTATGCAACCAATGTGAAATCTTCCGTTTTAAAGGTAGATGAAGCGTTGATTAAAGAATTTTCGGTAGTAAGTAAAGAAGTGGTAGAAGCGATGGCAATCCAATCAAAAAAGATTTTCAATACCGATTACGCAGTTTCAACAACTGGAAATGCAGGACCAACAAAGGGAGATGCAGATAATGAGGTTGGGACGGTCTTTATTGCAATAGCGGGTCTTTCGGGAGTTTTTTCAGAAAAATTTAATTTTGGACAACCCAGAGAAAGAGTTATTGCGAAAGCAACTAATAAAGCCTTGGAGCTACTTCTGAAAGAAATTTAAAAAAACTAATTTCCTTTTGTTGTTCATAACAATAAATTTACTTAAATTTGCACCCTGTTTAAAATAACTAAAAGATTTTAAGGAATGTCAAGAGTTTGTGAGCTTACTGGAAAAAGAGCAATGTTTGGAAATAATGTTTCTCATGCAATGAATAAAACAAGAAGAAGATTTAATGTAAATCTTCTAAAAAAACGTTTTTATTTACCTGAAGAAGATAAATGGATTACTATTAAAGTAGCTGCTTCGGTATTAAAAACAATAAACAAAAAAGGGATTACTGCAGTTGTAAAAGAAGCTCGTGAAAAAGGCTTTTTAAATAAATAATTGCATAACAACATAAAAGTCTACTACAATGGCTAAAAAAGGAAATAGAGTTCAAGTAATTTTAGAGTGTACAGAGCATAAAACCTCTGGTATGCCAGGA